>CAIUKQ010000387.1 GCA_903899705.1 uncultured beta proteobacterium | reverse complement strand
CTATTACTCGCTGCTGGGGATGCTGGCGTCAGCGGGCCTTAACAAGAACGATGTCAATGTTCAGGCGGCGGGCCCGGTGGGCATCTGGCAATTGTTCGCCGCGGGCAAGGCGCAAGCTTTTGCCGGTCCGGTGGACTGGGCTGTGGATGCCAAGAACGCCGGCGCGAAAATCCGCATTTATCGTGGCGACCGCTACTTCCCCAGCATGGCCCAGGCCATCATCGCTTCGGACGCCACCATTCAGAAGCGTCCTGACCTCATCCGTAAGCTGGTGAAAGCCACGGTGCAGGGCCTGGCCGACGTCATGAAGGAAGGCAAGGGCGTGATCCCCGATTACATCAAGGGCGCGCCGGGATTCAAGGGTCGTGAAGCTTTCCTTGAGGAAGTGATCGCCCTCTATACCGAATACACCTACCGCGGGCAGAAGGTGCTGGGCGCCATGGATCCCGACCGGCTTGCGACGGTGCAGAAGTTCTATGTTTCGCAGGGCATTGTGGCCAAAGAGGCGCCGGTCAACGAATTGTTCACCAACCAGTTCCTGCAGTAATCCACGGAGCCGGTATTCATGGAACAGCGCCAGTCACTCTCGGCAGGGGTCATCGCCGCCAGCACGGCGGTGATGCTGGTGTTTCTGGCCGCCTGGCAGTGGCTGCCCGCGCTGTTCGAAGTGCCGGTGTTCATGCTGCCGCCGCCGACGCGCGTGTGGTCGGAGTTCCTGCGCATGTGGCAGGCGGAGGATCTGCTGCGCCACACCTCCATCACGGCCATGGAAACCATTGTCGGTTTCGTGCTGGGCTCGCTGCTCGGACTGATCATTGGTTTCGTCCTCGGCGTATCCCCGCGTGCGGAAACGGTGCTCTCCCCCTACATCCTTGCGCTGCAGATCGCGCCCAAGGTCGCCTTTGCGCCGCTGTTCGTCATGTGGCTGGGCTTCACGGTGTACCCCAAGATCCTCGTGGTGATCCTGATCGTGTTCTTTCCCATCATGGTCAATGTGCTCACCGCCATTCGCACGGTGGATCCGGACATGATCAACCTGGCGCGCTCGTTTTCGGCGACCCGCTGGCAGATGTTTCGCATGATCGAGTATCCGGCCACCATGGCGCCGCTTTTTTCCGGCCTGCGCATTGGCGCGACGCTGGCGGTGATCGGCGTGGTGGTGGGTGAACTGGTGGGCGGCAACACCGGTTTGGGGTATCTGCTGATTTACGGACAGGGTCAGGGCAATACGGCCATGGTGTTCGTCACCATCATCCTGCTGACGCTGATTGGCATCGTCGCCTACATGGCGGTGGCCTTCGCGGAAGCCCGGGTGCTGCATTACATGCCGCGTGCACAACATTTCTCCGTCTGACATGAATAGCGTCACATTTCAATGAACAGCATCAATCTCAATGGCAGGCGAATCCTCATCACCGGCGCGGCGCGCGGCCTCGGATTTGCCTTCGCGCAATCCGCGGTTGCGGCAGGCGCCCGCGTGGCCATTGCCGACGTGCTGGAGGACCGGGGGAAGGCCGCGGCAAAAGAGTTGGGTGCCGATTTCATCTCCCTGGATCTGGCCAAACCGGAGTCCATCGAAGCCTGCGTGAAAAGCGCGGCCGAGAAACTCGGCGGCCTCGATGGCCTGGTGAACAACGGCGCCATAGCCACCGGAATCGGCGGTCCTTTGATCGACCAGATCGAAATCGACGTGTGGGATCGCGTCATGACGGTGAACGTGCGCGGCACCTGGCTGATGACGCGCGCGGCGCTGCCCTTCCTGAAAAAATCCGGCGGCGGGCGGGTGGTGAACGTCGCCTCCGATACCGCGCTGTGGGGCGCGCCCCGGTTGATGCACTACGTGGCGAGCAAGGGCGCCATCATTTCCATGACGCGTTCCATGGCGCGTGAGTTGGGCGAATTCGGCATCGCCGTGAACGCCATCGCGCCGGGCCTCACCCTGGTCGAAGCCACCGAATATGTTCCGCAAGACCGCCACGACCAGTACGTGAACGGCCGCGCCATGCACCGCGCGCAGATGCCCGAGGATGTTTGCGGCGCGGTGATGTTTTTTCTGTCGGATGCGGCCGGGTTCGTCACCGGCCAGTTGCTGCCGGTCAACGGCGGCTTTGTGATGAACTGAAGCCGGAGGACGCAATGACTGACACAGCAATCACGGAGAGCAGCAAAGCCGGTGCCGGCGCGGGGCTCGCGAACACGCTCGAATCCCGCGTGGCGCGATTCTCCACGCGCGAGTACGACTGGGATGCGCTGAAGTTCCAGGCCGATTACGACCCGAAATACCGCCGCGCGCAGATGCGCTACGTGGGCACCGGCGGCACGGGCGTCGCGCACGATGCCAATGTGGTGCCCTCCGAGCACTTCACCTTTTCCACCATGATCATGCCGGCCGGGGCCGTTGGACCCATGCACCTGCACACCGATGTCGAGGAAATTTTCTTCGTGCTGCGCGGCAGGCTGAAGGTATCGTGCGAGAAAGACGGCGAAACCTGGGAGACGGTGCTCAGCGACCGTGACCTGATCTCCATACCGCCGGGCGTTTATCGCAGCGAGGAGAACATCGGCGAGGAGGACGCGCTGATGTGCGTCATGCTCGGCGCCGCGAAACCTGTCACGCCGACCTATCCGCCCGATCATCCCCTGGCGAAAATAAAGCGGGGCTGATCGATGACTTCGGTGGACCAGCGCATTGCCGCATTCCCGGTGAGGGAGGCAAAGACCGCGGCAGGGACCGTGTGCTACCGCGAGTGCGGCAAAGGTGAACCCGTGCTTCTGCTCCATGGCGTGGGCTCTTCCTCGGCCAGTTGGGTGGATTTCATGGCTTGTGCCGGTGAAGCTCTGCGGGGTAGACGGCTCATCGCATGGGACGCACCGGGATACGGAGACTCCTCGCGATTGCCGCAGGACGCGCCAATGGCCGCGGATTACGCCGGTGCGCTGCATGCCATGCTCGACACGCTCGGCGTCAATCAATTCGAGTTGATCGGACACTCATTGGGCGCCTTGATCGCCGGCGCCTTCGCGGCCGCCCATCCCGCCCGTGTGCGTGCCCTTATCATGCTCGATCCCGCCGGCGGCTATGGCGCTTCAACGGATGAAGTCCGCCAGAAAATGATCGACGGTCGCCTTCGCATGCTCGCCGAACTCGGCCCCAAGGGCATGGCCGAGCAGCGCGGCGCGGCACTGCTCTCGCCCAAGGCATCGGTGGAGGCCATTGACCTGGTGAAATGGAGCATGGGTCGCGTGGACGTGAAGGGTTATGAGCAGGCCGTGCGCATGCTCGCGCGGGGACGGCTTGCCGAGGACGCCGCAAAGTACGTGGGTTCGCCTCCTGCGGGGCCCGTGTCGGTGATGTGCGGCACGGAGGACACTGTCACTCCTGAAGAAGGCTGTCGTCGCATAGCAGCGGCCTGCCGCGGCGCCGAATACCGCAGCCTGCCGGGCCTGGGACATGCGGGCTATGTCGAAAACCCATCCATGGTGGCGGCGGAAATCGCCCGCTTCCTCGGTCGCACAATGGCGGGTCAGCAGCAGCAATGAACACTGCGGAAAAAAATCGCTATGTGGTGCCGGGCCTTGAGCGCGGCCTGCGGCTGCTGCAGTTGTTCAATCGCCAGCAGCGCACCCTGGGGGCTCCCGAAATCGCAAAGGCATTGGGCGTTCCTCGCTCCACGGTATTCCGGATCCTGCAGACCCTGGAGGTGCTCGAATTCGTGGAGCGCTCCGCCAACGGCAATTACCAGCTCGGGCCCGCCGTACTGCGGGTGGGGTTCGAATACCTGGCGTCCCTCGAAATCACCGATATGGCCGGTCCCATCATGCAGCGCCTGCGCGACCGTACCGGTTACGCCGCGCAGTTGTCCGTGCGCGACGGGCGCGAAGCGGTGGTGGTGCTGAAAACCTCGGCGACCTCCGCCTTTGCAAGTTCTGTACAGGTGGGTACGCGCTTTCCGGTGCACGCCACCGCCTATGGCCGCGCGCTGCTCTCGGGCATGAGTGCCTCGGACCTTCGCAAGCTGTTTCCCGAAGCGCGCCTCCCGGGAGCATCCGTGAACACGCCACGCAGCGTTGCGGCGCTCGCAAGACTTATAGAGCAGGACCGCGCGCGCGGCTGCGTGGTGAGCGAATCCTTTTTCGAGCGCAACATTTCCGCGGTGGTGGCCCCGGTGCATGACCAGAACGGCGCGGTGGCGGCGGCCATGGGCATCACCGTGCAGCAGCCCTCGTTCGATCCGGCGCTTCGCGAACAGCTGGTCGCCATGGTCTGCAAGGCGGCCGCGGAACTGTCGCATCGAATGAACTACCGGCCCGCCATCCAGGCGGCCTAACCCTGAAAGCGATTCCCGAATGTCCCATGAAAAAATCAGCGTCGGCGAACTGATCGCGCGCTTCCTCGAGCAATGCGGCGCCAAGAGCGCCTTCGGTGTGATTTCTATTCACAACATGCCCATCCTCGATGCCTTCGGGCGCCGTGCGGCGGCGAAGATTCCCGGCGCCATCCGGTTCGTGCCCTCGCGCAGCGAGGCGGGAGCGGTCAACATGGCCGATGCCAATGCGCGCGTCTCGGGCGGCATCAGTGTCGCGGTCACGAGCACGGGCACCGGCGCGGGTAACGCCTGCGGCGCACTGGTGGAGGCACTCACCGCCGGTGTGCCGGTGATCCACCTTACCGGTCAGATCGAGCTGCCTTACCTTGACCGCGACCTGGGCTACATCCATGAAGCACGCAGCCAGCCCGAGATGCTGGCCTCGGTGTCCAAGGCTTTCTACCGGATCTGGAGCGCCGAGACGGCGCTGGGAACGATGCGCGAAGCGGTGCGAACCGCGATGACGGCGCCTGCGGGACCGGTGAGCATCGAAATTCCCATCGATGTTCAAGGCACGATGATTGATTGCCCCGAGGATCTCTCGCCGCTGCCGGTGGAAGCCACGCGTCCTGCCGAAGCTTCGCTTGACCGGTTGGCGGACAAGTTCGCCGCCTCGAAGCGTCCGATCCTGTGGGTGGGCGGCGGTGCGCGCGGCGCGAGGGCGGCGGTACTCAAACTAGCCGACATGGGTGTCGCGGTGATCTCGAGTGTTCAGGGACGCGGTGTGTTGCCGGAGGATCATCCCATGTCACTGGGAGCGCTTCACATGCAAGCCGTGTCGGAACGGTTCTATGCAAGCTGTGATGCGATGCTTGTGGCCGGCTCGAAGCTTCGCTCCAACGAGACCCTGAAGTACAAGCTCAAACTCCCGCGCCCGCTGTACCGCATCGACGCCGATCCACGGCAGGAAGGCCGGGCCTATCCCGCGGATTATTTTGTCGGCGGTGATGCGGGTCTCGCGCTGGAAGGCCTGGCCGCTCGGCTCAAAGGGCGTCTCAAACCCGACCCCGCCTTTGCTGCGGATGTGCGCGCCGCGCGCAAGGCACTGGAGCAGGATGTGCGAAACGGCCTCGGCCCCTACGAAAAGCTGCTCGATCAACTGGCGGCGCAGCGCGACTATGTCTGGGTGCGCGACATCACGCTCTCCAACAGCATCTGGGGCAACCGCATGATGCATATCGGCGATCCGCGCCATGCGGTGCATGCCACCGGTGGCGGCATCGGCCAGGGCATTCAGCAGGCGTTGGGTGCATCTCTCGCAGCCCCTGAGCGAAAGGTGCTGTGCCTCACCGGTGACGGCGGCCTTGCGCTCAACATCGGCGAACTGTTGGCGCTGGTGCAGGAACGCGCTAATATATTGATTATATTGATGAATGATGGCGGTTACGGGGTGATACGAAACATCCAGGACGCCCAGTTCGGCGCGCGCCATTACTTCGTCGACCTGCACAATCCGGACTTCGCAGGGCTCGCGAAATCGCTGCAGATTCCGCATGCGCGCGTGACAGACCTCGCCAAATTGGAAGGACCGCTTGCCGAATTCATGGCGCTCAAGGGTCCGGCCATGATCGAGATCGACATGGTGAAGGTGGGGCCGTTCGCGGCGGCCTACGCAGGGCCGCCCGATGGCAAGGCGGAGAAGGCAAAAGCCTGATCATGCGTTTCCTGCTCATAGGCTATGGCGCCATCGCCAGGACCGTGAGCGAGGCGGTTGCCGCGGACAAGCAACTTCAGATCGTTTCGGTTCTGGTCAGGCCCTCAAAGCGCGACGCGCTGCGCGCGGAACTCGGAAGCGCGGTGCACGTTCTGGAGTCGGTGGATGAACTGGCCGTGCCCATCGATTGCGCGCTCGAATGCGCCGGACATCAGGGGGTCATCGAGCATGTTCCGGCC
This sequence comes from uncultured beta proteobacterium, assembly GCA_903899705.1. Classification (GTDB taxonomy): domain Bacteria; phylum Pseudomonadota; class Gammaproteobacteria; order Burkholderiales; family SG8-39; genus 2-02-FULL-62-17. The sequence goes on along the minus strand of CAIUKQ010000387.1, from coordinate 1,524 downwards.
CTGCTCAGGCTGGGGATCGATGTCATCCTGACTTCGGTGGGGTCGCTTGCGACGCCGGGCCTCATCGAGACGCTGGAGGCAGCGGCGCAGGCGGGCAATTCCCAACTCACGCTGGTACCCGGGGCGGTGGCCGGCATTGATGCGCTGGCGGCGGCAAAACCCTTCGGCCTCTCCAGCGTCGTCTACACCGGCCGCAAACCGCCACTGGGATGGCTGGATACGCCTGCTGAAAAAATCACCGACCTGCGTTCGCTGCAATCTGAAGTGACATTGTTCGAGGGATCCGCACGCGAGGCGGCCCGCCTGTATCCGAAGAATGCAAATGTTGCGGCGACCATCGCATTGGCAGGCATCGGCATGGATGCCACGCAGGTACGTCTTGTCGCGGACCCGGCGGTGCAGCGCAATGTCCATACCCTGCACGCCGAGGGAACGTTCGGCGAACTGGACATGACGATTTCAGGGAAACCGCTCGCAAGCAATCCCAAGACGTCGGCCCTTGCCGCCTATTCGGCGGTGCGGGCCCTGCGCAATCGCGCAGCTTCCCTCGTCATCTGAGGCTCAGGCGGCGCCCGGCGACCCGGTTTGACGTCCTTGATCGTGCGGCCGCCGCAGCGAAAACGACAGCGCCGCCGCCACAGCCGAAAGCACGAACATGATGACAAAGGCGAGGTCGTAGCGGTTGCTCGCGTCGAAGATGCTCGCGCCCAGGTAGGCGCCGATGCCGCCGCAGATGTGGTGCACCATGGTGATCAGGCCGGAGATGGTGCCCAGATTCTTCATACCGAAGGCGTCGCGCACGAACACCACGGTCAGTGGCGCTGTGACCAGAAACGTGATGCCGAACACCAGCGCGAATATGACCACCGACAATTGCGACTGATCAAAAACAACCAGCGCGAACACGCAGGCGCGCGCGGCAAAGCAGAGGGCCGTCGGCCACACCGGGCCGGTGCGGTCGCTATAGAAGCCTGCGACGATGACTCCCAGCAGTCCGGTCGCCCCCATCACCGCGAGCAGGTTGCCCGCCAGAAAGGCACTGATGCCCCGGTCCTGCGCAAAGGCCACCACGTGTGTCGAAACGAAAAAATCACCGAAGCCACAGGCTGCGTAGACGAGCAGCAGCATCCAGAACTGCCGCGTGCGCGCAGCCTCTTTCACCGACATGCCGCTCTTTTGCGGCTGGGCCGCGTGTGCCTTGGCGGCCTTGTCCCCGGGAATGGCGGTGAGCAAAAGCGGCAGTGCCAACAGATAGAAAGCGGCGAGCCACAGGAATACGGAGCGCCATCCGATGGTCACAAGCACCGCCGCCAGCACCGCGATCATCACCAGCTGGCCGACGCTCATGCCCGAGGACACCACCGCATTCACCAGGCCGATGCGGTCGGGCATGGCGCGCGTCACCATGACGCCAACCGGCGTGATGGAGGCCACGCCGTTGCCGATGGCAAAGAAGATGCCGTAGATCACCACCGCATGCCAGGGCTCGGAGACCAGGCTCATCGCCCCGATGGCAACACCGCT
>CAIUKQ010000386.1 GCA_903899705.1 uncultured beta proteobacterium | reverse complement strand
GATGGTGCCGTTCACTACGAACACACGCCGGATTACGAAGTGCGACCGGGACATTGCCTGCTTTGCGTCGGCAGACCGGAATCCGCGCTGGTTCTGGAGGCATGATGAACGCGAGAGCCATGCTCATCAGCCGGGAGGTTCTGCCTTTTTACCTTTCGCTGGCCGCGCTTGTTGCAAGTGTTTTACTTGCCGATGCTGTCCTGCACCTGCTCGATGCCGTGTGGATCGGGCGCTATCTTGGCATTGCCGGCACGCTTCTCATACTGGGGTCATTCGGCTATTCGCTTCGCAAGCGCAAGCTGATCAGCATCGGCCACCCGGCGACGCTTCTGCGATTGCATGAATGGATGGCGTGGAGTGGCAGTCTTCTGATCCTTGTGCATGCGGGCATCCATTTCAACGCGATACTGGGCTGGCTGGCGGTGTGGGCCATGCTGATCAATGTGGCCAGCGGACTGCGCGGGAAGTTCCTGCTGCAACGTTCCCGCAGGCGCCTGGAGGCGGCGCGTCACTTGATGCGGGATCAGGGGCAGCCCCCGGCTGAAGTTGAAAAGCGCCTTTACTGGGACAGCCTCACCTTTGACGTGGTCAAGGAATGGCGACAGGTGCACTTTCCGATCACGCTGGCATTCGCGGTGCTGGCCCTTGCGCACATCATCAGCGTGTTCATGTTCTGGGGTTGGAAATGAAACCCCGCTGGATTCTGGCAATCATCACCGTCAATCTGCTGATTCTGGCGGCTCTTGTTTTTATCTATCCGCATCTGATGGTGGCCCCCGGTGAGTTGATTCCGGCCCACTCTCAAATTGAAACGGAGTGCTTTGCCTGTCACGCACCCTTGCGCGGCGTGACGCAGGAGAAGTGCGCGAGCTGCCATACGGTTGCGAACATCGGCGTGCTGACCACGAGGGGTGTCCCGGTGGTAAAGGCGAAGTGAAAGATGGCGTTCCACCGGGAACTGGTTGAACAGGACTGCAGCTCCTGTCACAGCGACCACCAGGGGCCGAAGCTGACACAACGCAGCCGAAAGAGCTTTTCACATGATTTGCTCAAGACCGCAACGCTGGAACGGTGCGAGGCCTGTCACCAGCCCCCGCAGGACACCTTCCATCGCGACCTGTCCAACAACTGCGCCCAGTGCCACAGCCCGACGAAATGGAAACCGGCTTCGTTTGAACACGCAAAATTCTTTGAGCTTGACCGGGACCACAATGCCAGTTGCGCCACCTGCCACGTTAAAAACGATTTCAAGCGCTTCACCTGCTACGGATGTCACGAGCACAGGCCGGACCGGATCGCATCCAAGCACCTGAGGGAGGGGATCCGTGATTTCGAGAACTGCGTCAAGTGTCACCGCAGCGCGCACGGTGAGCATGGGAGGGAAGGTGGTCGCGAAGGCGATCGGGACTGAATCGGGTCGCGCGGTTGGATGTAATTACTATATAAAAATCAAATAGTTACATTTATCACGGGAAAAACCGGTTGGCCGGTCGCTTCAATCCCAGGTGATCGCGCAACGTTGTTCCTTCGTACTCCCGCCGGAAGATTCCGCGCCTTTGCAACTCGGGTACCAGCAGCGTCACGAAATCATCCAGTCCCGCCGGCACGGTTGGGAACTGTATGGTGAAGCCATCTGAGGCTTCCGTTTCTAGCCATTCCTGCATGGTGTCGGCGACTTCGGTGACGCTGCCGACGAATTGCAAACCGCTGTGGCCGCCGGCAATCTGCGCGAGCTGTCGCACTGTGAGGTTTTCGCGTTTGGCCAGTGCGACCGTTGCGTCGCGGCCGCTTTGGCTTGCGTTGGATTGGGGGATGTCGGGCAACGGGCCGTCGAGATCGAATTTCGAGGCGTCGGTGCCAAGGCGGATGGACAGATTGGGCACGCCGCTTTCGGGATGTACCAGACTGTCGAGCTGCGCCTTCTTGCGTTTTGCTTCATCGCTGGTTTTACCCACGATCACCAGCGCGCCAGGCAATATCCTCACCTGATCCGGCGAACGGCCGGCCGCCTTCATGCGCTCCCTGATGTCCTTGCAGAAGCTGCGACCTTCCTCGATGGTGCGCTGGCTCGTGAATATCGCCTCCGCAGTTTCGGCCGCGAATTGCCGCCCCGCTTCGGAGGCACCCGCCTGCACGATCACCGGCCACCCCTGCACCGGTCGCGCGATGTTGAGCGGACCGCGCGCCGACAGGTGCCCGCCCTTGTGGTTGAGCGTGTGCATCTTCTCCGTGTCGAAAAAGATGCCGCTCTCCTGGTCGCGAAGCCACGCGTCGTCGGCCCAGCTGTCCCACAGGCCGGTGACGACCTCGTAGAACTCGCGCGCGCGGCGGTAACGCTCGTCATGCTCGACGTGCTCGGTGAGACCGAAGTTGAGCGCCGCATCGGGATTGGAGGTGGTGACGATGTTCCAGCCCGAGCGCCCGTTGGAAAGATGGTCGAGCGACGCGAAGCGCCGCGCGACATGGTAGGGCGCATCGAACGTGGTCGATCCGGTGGCCACGAGGCCGATGCGCTCGGTGACCATCGATAGCGCTGAGAGCAGGGTCATCGGTTCGAACGAAGTGACCGTGCCGCTGCGCCGCAGGGCCTCCACCGGCATGTTGAGTACCGCCAGGTGATCGGCCATGAAAAAAGCATCAAAGCGCGCGGCTTCCAGCTTTTGGATGAAGCTGACCAGGTGCTTGAGATTGAAATTGGCGTCCGGGTAGGCGCCGGGAACGCGCCACCAGCCGGTGTGGATGCCGACGGGGCGCATGAAGGCGCCGAGGTGAAGCTGTTTATTCATATAACGTCTCCGAAGTTTTCCGCGGACGGGAGTGACAGATGGCAGCAGGGAGATTCAGGCAGGCTTGGGGCCTTCAACGGTCGCGCATTCCTGGAATATCCGCGCGGTGCAGGTGGCGCAGATGGAACGGTCCAGCCGCTGGAACACCTGGTTGAACGCCTCGTGCTTGCCGCGAAACATATGGTCGCGGCCGAATTCATCGAGGTAGCCCGCTTCCTCGAACATTTTGATCACGGGTTTGCGCAGGCTGTAGAAATACAGGTCGCCGCCGTCCGCTCGCCGCTTGCGCGCCTCGCGCTGCAGCAGGTCCGCCCCCGAGAGGTCAACGGTGTTGATGCTCTTTGACATCAGCAGCAGGTGCTTCTGACCGGGTTGGTTCTTGCGGACGTCATCGAAATAGTCTTCCACGTGTTCGATGGCGCCAAAGTAGAGCGATCCCTCGACACGCAGTATTTTCATCTGCGGGCATTCGGGGAAGCCGGGCTCCGCTTCCAGCATGTTGCGCTCGGGAACACGGGGATCCGGCACCAGGCTGCGAAGCGCCGGATGCGACGACTGGTTGAGGTAGATGAGGAGCGAAATCACCACGCCGGCGAGGATGGCGGTTTCCAGGCTGAGCAGAAGTGTTGAGACAAGGGTAATGAAGAGCACGGCGGTCTCTCCGCGGTTGGTGCGGAGGACGTGCCGGATATGCTGGAAGTCGATTAATCCCCAGGCGACAAGGAACAGCAGTCCTGCCACCGCGGCCATGGGAATGTAGCTCGCCAGTGGCGCAAAAAAAGCGACGATCAGGGCCAGAAGGATCGAGGCAATGGCGGCGGCGAGGGGCGTCCTGGCGCCGGCGTCAAAGTTGAGGCCGGTGCGATTGAAGGAGGCGCTCGAAGGAAATCCCGAGAAGAAGGCGGCGGAGATGTTCGACAGGCCCTGGCTGATGAACTCCTGATTGGCGTCGATGCGCTGGCCCGCGCGCAGCGCGACGGAGCGCGTCACCGACATGCCCTGGGAAATGGAGAGCACGGTGACGGCAATGGCGATGCCGGCGAGGCTGCGCAAGGTGTCCCAGGAAAAATCCGGTGAGGAAAGCGGGGGCAGGCTGGCGGGTATGGCGCTCACCATGCGCAAAGCAACAGCCTTGCCTGCCATGGCATGGATGAGCACCGCGGTGATCACCCCGGCGCCGATGGCCGCGATCATGTAAGGAAATCGCGGCGTGTAGCGGCGTGCGATGATCCCCGCGATCACCGTGGTTGCGCCCACCGCCAGTGCCCAGGGTTGCGCCTCGGAAAAGCGGGTGACGCATTCGTACAGGGCCATGAACGTGCCCGCACCCGGCGTGATGTCGATGCCGGTGAAGTCGCGCAGTGCGCTGCCGATGATGAGCGCCGCGGCGCCTGCGGTGAAGCCGATCACCACGGTATGCGAAATGAAATTCACCAGGGCGCCCGCGCGGGCAATCCCCATGGCGAGCATCAGAACGCCCGACATGAACGCCAGGGTGAACACGTAGCTGGTGAATTGTGGCGATCCGGGCACGGCCAGGGGGGCGAGCGTGGCAAACACCACCAGTGATACGGAATTGGTCGGCCCTGACACCGCGTGCCAGGAAGATCCGAACACCGCGGCGACGAGGGCGGGAACCATGGCGCAGTAAAGGCCGTATTCCGGGCCTACGCCGGCGAGGATGCCGAATGCTATGGCCTGCGGCAGAACCACGATGGCGCCAACCAGTGCGGCGACCATGTCGGCCCGAAGCGTTGCCGGGGTGACCATGGGCCACCAGTTGAGGAAGGGAAGAAAGCGGTTCATCGGCCAAAATCTACACGCTTGCCGCTTGGAATCCAAGCATTGCCGTCCAAATAGATCCGCGGATTGCGATGCGATAATGGAATTGCGGCCGTTCGTCCATACCGCAGTTCGTCCATATCAGGATGCATTCATGGTTTCAGCGTTGCTTCGTGCTCTTGGTTCGCTTCTGCATCCGAAGATGCTGCTGCTCATGATGCTGCCGCTGGCGATTGCAATCGCGCTCTGGCTCGGTCTTGCGATTGCGTTCTGGTCCGAGGCGGTTCAGTGGATTGACCTTCACATCAGGGCCATGGACGGCATGCAATGGATGTTCACGGTATGGCCGCTGGCGCTGATTGCGACGCATCTGGCCTGGATCATGGTGCTGCTTGTCTCCGTGCCGCTGGTGCTGGCTGTTGCCGTGGTGATTGTGAGTGTCTTCGCCATGCCCGCCATGGTGGGCCATGTGTCGCGCAGGGACTATCCGGGCCTTGCGATGCGCCGGGGCGGCAGTGTCACGGGAAGCACGTGGAATGCAGTGCAGGCCGTCATCATCTTTCTGTTTCTGGCGGCAGTCTCGTTGCCCCTTTGGCTGGTCCCCTTGTTCTGGCCGGTGTTGCCGGTGGTGTTGCTCGGGTATCTCAATCAACGGATGTTTCGTTATGACGCCCTCGCCGATCACGCGAGCGTCGATGAGATCGTCGAATTGATCCGGCGCCATCGTTTGGAGTTCTTCGGTCTCGGTCTTGTGCTCGCGGTTCTCGCGAATGTCCCGTTTTTCGGGTTCTTCATGCCGGTTTATGCGGGCCTCGTATTTATCCATTTCGGGCTGGAGCGATTGCAGGTTTTACGCAGTGAGTCGATCGAAGGGGCGGCGGTCCGGTTGCGGTGAGATTTGCGGGGGCGTTGGTGGGGTCGCCGGCTGTGATGCTTCTTGAGGGAGTTCGCATAAGTACCGGATTTCTGGGATAATTTCCCTCCTTTAGCCACCGCCAAAGGCACCCCCGGTGTCTTTTTTCAACCTCTACCAGCATAACTTCGTGCGCCTCGCGGTCGCGGTGCCGGAAGTGCGCGTGGCCGATACTGCGTGGAACGCCGCTCGTACCCTCGAATTGCTCAAGCAGGCCGCCGCCGAACGCAGCGCCCTGGTGCTGTTTCCCGAGCTGGGTCTCACTGCCTATTCCTGCGAGGACTTGTTTCACCAGCAGGCCCTGCTCGATGGCGCGCTACTGGCCCTTGAGACCGTGCGCAGGGCCACGGAAAATGCGGCTCCGGTCTGCGTGGTCGGACTGCCACTGCGTGTGGAAGGCCTGCTGTTTAACTGCGCGGCGGTGCTGCATCGCGGCCGCATCCTTGGCGTGGTTCCCAAGACCTATCTGCCCGGCTACCGCGAGTTTTACGAACTGCGGCATTTTGCCCGTGGCGATGTTGCGGTGGTCGACGAAGTCCAAATCGGCAGGGAGCGCGTTCCTTTCGGTGCGCGTCTTGTGTTTCGTGCCAGTGACCAGCCTCTGTTCGCCTTCGCGGTGGAGCTCTGCGAAGACCTGTGGACGCCGATTCCGCCGAGTTCCTTCGCCGCGCTCGCGGGCGCAACGGTGCTGCTGAATCTCTCGGCCTCGAACATCACCGTCGGCAAGGATCGCTATCGCGCCGACCTGGTGGCCAACCAGTCCGGCCGCTGCCTTGCGGCCTATCTCTACAGCGCTGCGGGGTTCGGCGAATCCACCACCGACATGGCCTGGGACGGCCACGGCATGATCTACGAGAACGGGGTGTCACTTTCGCAAACCGAACGCTACGCTTATCGCTCGCAGCTGATCAGCGCTGATGTGGACCTCGATCGCATCGCGCAGGACCGCATGCGCCAGACCAGCTTCGGCCAGGCCGTAGACCGCCATCGCGATGAGGTCGCCCGCTTTCGAACCATCGAATTCAAGCTGGGCCTCCCCGGCGATGCGGTGCTGCCGCTCAAGCGGACCTACGAACGCTTTCCGTATGTGCCTTCGGACCCGGCCACGCGCGACGAGCGCTGCCGCGAAGTCTACGAAATCCAGGTGCAGGGCCTGGTCAAGCGTCTCAAGTCCATCGGTTCAAAAAAGGTGGTGATCGGTGTCTCGGGCGGCCTTGATTCGACCCAGGCGCTGCTAGTCTGCGCGCGCGCCATGGATGTCATGGGCCTGCCCCGCGAAAACATCCTTGCCTACACCATGCCGGGCTTTGCCACGGGTGAGCGCACGCTCAACCAGGCACGGCAACTGATGAAGAGCATCGGCGCGAGCGCGGCCGAAATTGATATCCGCCCCTCGTGCATGCAGATGTTGAAGGACATCGACCATCCGTTTGCGAAGGGCAGGAAGGTGTACGACATCACCTTCGAGAATGTCCAGGCGGGCGAGCGCACAAGCCATCTGTTCCGACTGGCCAACCTGCACAACGCGCCGGTGGTGGGCACGGGCGATCTGTCCGAGCTCGCCCTGGGCTGGTCCACCTATGGCGTGGGCGACCAGATGGCGCATTACGCCGTCAATGCGAGCGTGCCCAAGACGCTGATTCGTTTTCTTATCCGGCACTCGGCGCGCACCAACGCCTTCGGGCGCGAGGTGAGCCGCGTTCTCGAGGCCGTTGCCGATACGGCCATCAGTCCGGAATTGATACCGGGTGATCACAAGGGCCAGCCCGCGCAGGAAAGTGAAGCCTCGGTGGGACCCTACGAAATCCAGGATTTCCACCTTTACTACATCCTGCGATTCGGTTACCTGCCGCGCAAGGTGGCTTTCCTCGCGTGGAATGCATGGCGCGACAGCGAGGCCGGCAACTGGCCCGAGACCCCCGAGGCTGCTCGCAATGCCTACGGGATCGCTGAAATCCGGAAATGGCTGGGGGTATTCCTCAAGCGCTTCTTCCAGTCGAGCCAGTACAAGCGCAGCGCCATGCCCAACGGCCCGAAGGTCGGGTCCGGCGGATCGCTCTCGCCGCGCAGCGACTACCGCGCGCCCAGCGACAGCGAGGCGACGGTGTGGCTTGCTGATCTTGAGAATATTCCATTGCAGGAACCGGCTCCGGTTCGCAAGGCCGGCGTTGCGAGGAAAAACGGCAAGCCGGCGGCAAAGTCCTGAACGAATCACGAAAGCAGATTCCCATGAATTTCGGCGCAATCATCATTGGCGATGAAATCATCCGCGGCAAACGCCAGGACAAGCACTTTGCAAAGACGGTGGAGATTTTCGCGGCACGCGGATTGAAGCTTGCCTGGGCGCAGTACCTCGCCGACGAACGCACGCTCATCACCTCGACGCTTGAGCGCACGCTGAAGACCGATGACATCGTGTTCAGCTTCGGCGGCATCGGCGCGACGCCCGACGATCACACGCGCCAATGCGCCGCCGCCGCCATGGGCGTGGAACTGGCGCTGCATCCCGATGCGGAGTCGGAGATACGCACCCGCTTCGGAGGCGAACTGACGCCGCTGCGGCTGCAGATGGGTGAGTTTCCAGTCGGCTCCGCCATCATCCCGAATCCCTACAACCGGATTCCCGGATTCACGGTGGGCAATCACCATTTCGTGCCCGGTTTTCCGGTGATGGCCTGGCCCATGGTCGAGTGGGTGCTGGACAACAAATACAAGCACCTGTTTCACCAGGTTCGTGAATCCGAGGCTTCCATTACGGTGTATGGACTGCCGGAGAGCGGCGTTACGCCGCTCATGACCGACGCTGAGGTGCGCTACAAGCGCCTGAAGAGCTTCAGCCTGCCCAGCGTGGGGGATGACGGCACGCGACGCCATATCGAACTGGGTGTTCGCGGCTTTCCTGAGGAAGTTGTGCTCGCCATCGAAGACATGAAAACGGGTGTCGCGGCGTTGGGCGGCACCTGGGAGCCGGGACCCGCGAAAAAAGCCTGAGCGTCGGGGCCGAGGTTCATCGTGCTTTGCGCGATCGACTACAAAGACAAAGGGTCCGTGACGGGGCCCATCGCGCTCGCGCGATTCACCACAAAGACAAAGGGCCCCTGACGGGGCCCTTTGCTCGCACTTCCCAGAAGGAGGAGGAGGAGGAGACTGGGAGCGCGATGAGCGCTTGCTACTTTTCCCTACTTAGCCTTGCGCTTGATCGTTTCTTTCGCAGCGGTGGTCGCGGCCGAGAAATTGGCTTCGGCAACTTCGGTCGCCTGTTTGGCGACTTTGGTGAAGCTGTCATAAGCCTGATTCGCGGCAGCCATCGCCGACCTGACCGCGGTCAGGGCAACGTCGGAACCGGCGGGGGCATTCTTGGACATTTTGTCCAGGAGGCCCACCATGGTTTTGTTGAGTTCCGCTGCTTGTGCTTCGAGCGCCTTGGTGAACTCGCTCTGGGTCTGCGAGGACACTTCGTAGACGCCGCGGGAGTAGGCCAGCGCTTTGTCGAAAGAAGGCTGGGCGGCGGCGGCATTCAGGTTCACGACTTCCTGCACGTCTTTCGCGCCAAGCAGCGAACGGGTCAGGCCGACGCTGTCTTCAAAGGCCAATTTTCCTGCGTTGAAACTGAGCGCCGTCAGGCGCTCGAATGCTGCAAATTGGGTACTGGCCAGACCAACAAACGCGTCGACGCTTGCTTTGCTCGCCGCGCTCAACTGCTCAGGTGATGCATACATGAGACGCTCCTAGTATTTGGTTAAAGTGCTTCGACTTGCTTGGGTCAACGCAGTTATATTGCATTGCACAAATCAAATTCTACCGACATTTTTGGCAATGTCAACAGAAATTATTGCACCGCACCAAATTAACCTAGAAATTTATTTATCCATTAAAAACAACGGGTTGATAAAATATCACCCAATCCGCTGTGAGTGCCTGCTAACGCATTTTATTGATGAAAACCAAAAATATCACTCAGGACAATGAAATGCAAGGCAACAAGCGAGAGTGGCGCCCTGCATTGTCATGGTCGGAGAATTCTGTGGTGCAACAATTGCGAAACACATAAATCTATTGCGATGCAATAGAGGTGTTTTCGCGGCTTGTGGCGATCTCTTTTTTAACGCACTTCAAAGATTGCGTCGACTTCCACAGGCACATTGCGCGGCAGGGCCGCGTTGCCCACGGCCGCGCGTGAGTGGCGTCCCGCGTCGCCGAACACAGCCACCATGACATCCGAGGCGCCGTTGATCACCAGGGGCTGCTGGCCAAAATCGGGGGTTGAATTGACAAAGCCCGTCAATCGCACGCATCGCACCACGCGATCAAGGTCGCCATCGAGCGCGTTGCGCACGTGGGAGAGGATGTTGATGGCGCACAGGCGCGCGCACTCCTGGCCCTGTTCCATGGAGATGTTGGCGCCCAGTTTTCCGGTGTGGATGTCCTTGCCGTCGCGCACCGGCACCTGTCCGGCGATGAACAGCAGGTTGCCGGTTCGCACCCAGGGAACATAGTTTGCTGCGGGTGGGATTGATTCCGGCAGCACGATGCCGAGTTCATTGAGGCGTGCGTCGATTTTTCCAGCCATGGTGATACTCCGTTCGGTTGAGAATTGAGTGGTTAGATTGTCAGGCTGCATTCTCTCGTGTTCCCGGCGCCTCGGCTACACTGCGGTCCGCAACGTGCGACCCGACGATCGATGTCCCATCGGCAGACGCCAGTCCCGATTTCCTCGCAGTGATCTTTGAAGATGTCCTCCGTCATGAAGCCCTCATCCCACCACATTCCCGCGGCCGTCTATTGGCTGGTGATCGCTTTGGCCATTCTCTGGGGCACATCATGGCCGCTGATGAAGCTCGCGCTGGTGGAAATGCAGCCGCTGCGCTTTCGTGTCTTTTGTGTCGGGGTGGGTGGGTTCGGGCTGCTGGGAGTCTGCCTTGCCATGCGCGCGCCGCTTCTGGTTTCACGCAAGGCTTTTTTCAGGATCGCGGGCGTGGCCATGTTCAGCGCCGTGGGATGGAGCCTTTGCATGTCCTACGGATTGCGAATGATGGAATCGGGCCGTGCGGTGATCATCGCCTACATGTTCCCGATCTGGAGCGTGCCTCTGTCGGCGTGGCTGTTGCGCGAACCGCTCACCCCGCGGCGAATTGTCGGCCTGCTCGCGGGCCTCGCGGGCCTCGGGCTCCTGATGGGTGACGAGATCTATGCGGTCGGGCGTTCGCCGCTGGGCGCCCTGCTGATGTTTGGCACGGCCACCTGCTGGGCGATCTCGACCATCCTTGCCAAGAAGTGGGCCGTTCCGGTGCCGGCAAGCACATTCGCCGCCTGGGTCAACCTGTGCGCGCTCGTGGTTCTGCTGCCCCTGTCCCTGTTGCTGGAGGACGGACCTTTTCTTCCGTTCGGATTTTCCACCGGACCGCTCATCGGCGCCCTCTACGCGGCGATCGTCGCCTCCCTGATCTGCCAGTGGATATGGTTCCGTCTGGTCACCATAACCAGCGCCTCTGTGGCTTCGATTTCCATATTGACAGTGCCCATCGTCGGCGTGTTTTCGGGTTTGGCGGTCCTCTCGGAAGAACCCCGGGTCACGGATCTGCTCGCGCTGGTTCTGGTGGTCGTGGCGCTCGCGAGCGTGATGCTGCCTGGAAAACCAACAGCGGCAAAAGCCTGAACGCAATGCCCGGACGATGACTCCCCCCAAAGACCAGCCGAGCCAGGCGATCCCGGTGTCCGTTTACTGGATGCTGGCCCTGGTTGCTGTGATTTGGGGCCTGTCCTGGCCGTTCATGAAACTCTCGCTCTCCGGCATGGAGCCCCTGCGCTACCGCAGCTTCGGCATGTTCGGGGCCATGTGCGGCCTGTTCCTGATTGCAAGGATCACCGGCGCGAGCATGCGCATCCCCGAAGGTGCAATGCCGCGCCTCACGCTGATCGCGTTCTTCAATCTGGCGGGATGGAGCATGCTGATGATCTTCGGCCTTCAGCTCCTGCCGGCGGGACGGGCTTCGATACTTGCCTACACCTTTCCCCTGTGGACCGTGCCATTGTCAGCGTGGCTTATGAAGGAGCCGATTACAACGAGGAAAGTCTGCGGACTCGCGATGGGTGTGGCAGGCATGGGACTTTTGATCGGCGATGAACTGCTGGTGATGGGGCGCTCGCCACTGGGGGCATTGCTGCTGATCGGGTCGGCGATTTTCTGGGCGTTTGGCACGATTGCAATGAAGCGCTGGCCGGTACACATGCCGCTGGTTTCCTTCACCGCCTGGCAGACGCTGGTGGCTTTCGTGCCGATTTTCGGACTTTCCCTGTGGCTTGAGAAAGGGCCGATGCATCCGTTCGGATTGCCGGTGCCCGTGATGCTTGCCGTTTTGTACGGCGCGCTGATCGCCAGCATTTTTGCGCAGTGGATGTGGTATCGCATCGTGCAGTTGACATCGGCGACGGTCTCCTCGATTTCCATCACGGTGGTGCCGGTGATGGGCGTGTTTTTCAGCATGCTGATCCTGGGTGAGGCCCCGCATGCCACCGACTACGCGGCCCTTGCGCTGGTGGTGGGTTCGCTTGGATTCATCCTCATCCCGCCACGCTCACAGTCCGGAAAATAGCCGCCCGTCCGCCCGCTCAACGAAGGCTGGCATCCCCGGCGGATTCGTCGCACAATTCAACAAAATGCGCACAAAAATGCGCGCGCAAACCCGGGGGCTAGTGATCGAGTACCCCGCACAACACCAAGGAGACCATCGACATGACCGCAACCCGACGCGAATTCCTCATGGCAGCGGGCGCGCTAAGCGCCTCAGCTCTTTCGTGGCCCGCGCTGGCGGCGCCGCAGTTCGAATCGATTTTCATGTTCGTGCCCGCAGCACCGGGCGGCGGCTGGGACGGCACGGCGCGCGCCATTGAACAGGCGTGCAAGACGGCCGATCTCGTGGGTTCCTTCCAGTTTGAGAACGTGGGCGGCTCGGGCGGCATGGTTGGTTTGCCCCGTTTCATCAACCAGCACAAGGGCCAGGCCAACGCCGTGATGGTGGCTGGCGCCGTCATGATCGGTGCGGCCATCAGCGCGAAGAGTCCCATCGGCATCCAGAACACGGTACCCGTCGCCAAACTGACGGAGGAATCAGGCGTCGTGGTGGTCCCAGCCAACTCGCCGTTCAAGAGTTTTGGCGAACTCGTTGCCGCGTTCAAGGCCGACCCGAAGAAAGTCCCGGTCGCCGGCGGTTCGGCGGGCGGTACCGACCACATTCTGCTTGGCCTCATGCTGAAAGCACTTGGCCGGAATCCGAGGGAGGCTGCCTATGTGGCGTTTGCCGGCGGCGGTCCGGCCAACGCAGCCATCATCGGCGGACAGGTTGCCGCGGGAATTTCCGGTTACTCGGAGTTTGAAGAGCAGATCAAGGGAGGGCGGATGCGGGCGCTGGCGGTATCCGGCGAATCGCGCATCCCCGGCGTGAGCGTTCCGACCTTGCGCGAACAGGGCATGAACGTGGTTTCCGCCAACTGGCGCGGCGTTTTCGGCGCGCCAGGAATCCAGCCCGCGCAGCGCGCGGCGCTTGAACGGTTGATTTCAAGCATGCGGGACACCCCCGCCTGGAAAGACATACTCGTCAAACGTCGCTGGGCGGACAGCTTCCAGGCCGGCAGCGCATTCGAAAAATATGTCGCTCAGGACGTGAACGACACCGTGGGCGTGATGAAGGACCTGGGACTGGCGTGACAGCCGCCCATCGCGCTCCGCTTGCCGGCGCTCTCGCGCTGGCGGCGCTTGCTGCCCTCGCCGTTTGGGGGGCATGGTCCATTCCCGAAGGACCCGATTTTTCGACGGTGGGTCCGAGCGCGTTTCCGAGAGTCTTGTCGGGCACGCTGGCGCTGCTGGCGATTGCCGCCGTGATTCAGGCTCTGCGTGGAAAAATTCCGGATGAAGCGCGCAGCACCGAGGAACCCCTGCTTCCCGGTGCGAATGCGCGTGTCGGATGGGTTCTAGCCGGCATGGTTTTTTCGCCTCTGGGCTTGTACCTGTTCGGATTCCTCGTCGGGGCCATGATCGGATTTGGTACGGTGGCGCGCGCCTTCGGCGCGAAGAACGGGTGGGCCATCATTGGCTGGAGCGCGGCATCGACCCTTGTTGTCTGGCTCGTGTTTGACAAGGTGCTGACGCTCAAGCTGGGCAATCAACTCATCATGCTGCCCTTCTGAATGGATTCCTTCGCGCAACTGATGCACGGATTTGCCAACGCGCTGCAGCCGGCGGTGCTGATGTACGGCTTTCTTGGCTGCCTCGTTGGAACGCTGGTGGGCGTGCTGCCGGGCATCGGTCCGGCGCTGACGATCGCGCTGCTATTGCCGCTCACCTTCAAGGTGCCGGCCACCGGCATGTTCGTGCTGTTTGCAGGCATCTACTATGGTGCCATGTACGGCGGCTCGACCACCTCCATCCTGCTTAACACGCCAGGAGAGTCATCCACCGTGATGACGGCCATCGAAGGCAACCGGATGGCGCGGCGCGGCCTGGCAGGGCCGGCACTGGCCACAGCGGCAATCGGCTCCTTCGTGGCGGGCACCATTGGCACCATCGCTTTGACATTCTTTTCCCCGCTGATCGTGGATGCGGCGTTGCTGTTCGGCCCGGCGGAATACTTTTCCATGATGTTGCTTGCGCTCGTGGCGGTGACATCCGTTCTGGGCAATTCGCTCTTGCGCGGGCTGATCAGCCTGAACCTCGGTTTGCTGTTCGGCATGGTGGGCGTGGACCTTCAGACCGGCCAGCATCGCTTCGCCTTCGGGCAGGCGGAACTGCTCGACGGGTTGGAGGTCACCATTGTCGCCGTGGGCTTGTTCGCCGTGGGCGAGGCCATGTTCATGGCCTGGAAAGGGCATGCCGCCGAGGGCAAGGTCGAGGAGATCAGGGGATCGCTGTGGCTCGACCGCGAAGGCTGGCGGCGTTCCTGGAAGCCGTGGTTGCGCGGTACTTTTCTCGGCTTTCCGATCGGCGCCATGCCCGCAGGCGGCGCAGAACTGCCGACGCTGCTGAGTTACTACGCCGAGAAAAAACTCACCGCGCATCCCGAGGAATTCGGCAATGGCGCCATCGAAGGCGTTGCCGGTCCTGAAGCGGCCAACAATGCCGCCGCCGCCGGCGTGCTGATGCCCCTGCTGACGCTCGGTATTCCAACCTCCGCAACGGCCGCCATCCTGCTATCCGCCTTCACCAGTTATGGCATTGCCCCCGGCCCGCTGCTGTTCCAGCAGCAGGCGGAACTGGTCTGGACGCTGATTGCAAGCCTCTATGTCGGCAATGTGATACTGCTGGTGCTGAATCTGCCGCTGGTGGGCCTTTGGGTGCAGCTGTTGCGCATACCCGCGCCCTGGCTCTATGGCGGCATCATCCTCATTTCCACGGCGGGCCTGTACGGCGCGAGCAGTTCGGTATTCGATGTGGGCCTGCTTTACGCGTTCGGCCTGCTCGGTTTCGTGATGCGGCGTTTTGATGTGCCGGTGGCGCCGCTGGTGATGGGCCTGATACTGGGCCCGATGGCGGAGCAATCGATGCGTCAGGCGCTCACCATCAGTGCGGGTGATTTCACAACCTTCATCACGCGGCCGATATCGGGCGGCATCCTTGCCATCGCGTTGCTGATGCTGGTTGTTCCGCGCGTCCTCAAGATGCGCAAGTCCTGAATTTTGAGCCTGCTCTTTTTTGATACCGAAACCACCGGCGTTCCGCGCAACTACAAGGCGCCGGCCTCCGACCTGAAGAACTGGCCGAGACTGGTGCAGATTGCCTGGCTCCTCGCCGACGAAGATGGGGCGGAAATCGAAAGCGCGGAATATATCGTGAAGCCCGAGGGGTTCACGATTCCCGCGGATGCTGCGAAGATTCACGGCATCACCACCGAGATGGCGCTGCGTGACGGGGCCAACATCAGCGTCGTGCTCGCCGGGATTGTTTCCAGTTTGTCGAAAGTGTCGCAACTGGTGGCGCACAACATCGATTTTGACGAAAAGATCCTCGGCGCCGAGTTGCTCCGGGCAGGGCTACCCAATGTGGTCGAAACCAAGCAGCGCCTTTGCACCATGCGATCCGCGACGGATTTCTGCCGTCTGCCGGGACCTTATGGCTTCAAGTGGCCGAAACTCGATGAACTGCACCGGAAGCTCTTCAATGAGCCGCTTTCGGGTGCGCACCGGGCGCTGGTGGATGTGCGCGCCTGCGCGAGATGTTACTTCGAACTCAAGCGGCTCAAGGTAATGGCCTGATCGTTCGCAATGGCGTAATGCGCTTCTGCGAGAATGCCCCAACCGGATACCGGTTTCACGCAAGGAGCACTGGCGATGAGCACGGAAAAGATCAGGGTAAAGGTGACCGAGAGCGGGCAGGTGCTGGACGTGGTCGTGCTCAGCAAGCAGGCAAGCGGCATACAGATCGTCCTGGGCGAGGGCGTCCATAACGTCAAATGCGACCTGTCCCCCACGCGCAACGGGCAGGGTTATGCCGGAACCATTGCGGGACGGGAGATCGTGTACGAGCGCAGCCGCGATCAGGTGACGGCGGATCTCGACCTCAGAAGCCCCACGCTGCACGATCCACGGCGACGGTGATCGACTGCGGCGACACAAGTCAGGCAGGCTATTGGTGGCCCCCTGCCACGGCGCAGGGAAATCGGCGGTCCCGAAACCCGAATTGCATTCCGGAGCAATCGATGGAACAACGCACGAGCCTGGTCACCCTGGGCGTCGCCGACCTTGCGCGAGGATGGGCGGGTGACAATGATGAAGGGCAATTAACCGTCTTGCGGATATTGCCGATTGAACCTATTGAACCGATTAAAACGTCATGATCCGGATTGGCCTCATCTCTGATACCCACGGCCTTCTGCGTCCCGAGGCGCTGGCCTACCTGCGCGGCAGCGATCACATCCTTCATGCGGGCGATATCGGTGATGCCGTGATCCTCAGGGAGATCGCAGCCGTTGCGCCGCTGACGGTGGTGCGCGGCAACAATGACACGGATGCCTGGGCCAGAAAAGTGAGGGAGGTTGAGGTCGTCAGCATCGACGGTGTGTCAATTTATCTCCTGCACGATTTGTCCTTGCTGGATGTCGATCCGATTGCTTGCGGGCATCGTGTGGTGGTGACTGGCCATTCGCACAAACCGCTGATCGAAGAGCGCTCCGGTGTTCTCTATGTCAATCCGGGCAGCGCGGGGCCGCGCCGCTTCACGTTGCCGATTTCGGTGGGAGAGTTATTGATCGACAGGGGCTCGGTGCGTGCGCGGCTCAAGACGCTGGATGCGGTTGCTGCGTCAAAGCGTAATAAAAAATAATATAATCAATAACTTAAAAAGAGGCGCTCTTTTCGATGGGACGCCGGTCGATGAGTGCCTGTCAATCGTTCGCGGTGAAAAGGCTGCGCTGGCGCGGCACCTTTGCAAGACTCCAGTTTTCTCGGGCCCATTTCCAGACCTCTGCGCAATCGGAGCGCGCCAGTTCATCGGGAATGTTCTGCCCAAGAAAGCGGAGCGCACGCACCAGCACTTGGGCACCCAGATCAGAAACCACAGGGGGTGCCTGGGTCTGTTTGGAAAGCTTTTCTCCCGCGGCATTAACCGCCACGGGCACATGCGCGTAATCAGGCGTGACGTGCCCTAGCAGGCGCTGGATGAGTATCTGTCGCGGGGTGGAGTCGAGCAGGTCGGCGCCGCGAACAATGTCCGTGATGCCCTGCGCGGCGTCGTCGACCACGACGGCCAACTGGTAAGCGTGGATGCCGTCGGCGCGGCGCAGCACGAAGTCGCCGATGACGCGCGCGAGGTCCTGGCGAACCGGGCCCTGCACGGCGTCTTCGAACCCGATGGCTTCGTCGCCCACCCGCAGGCGAAGGGCGCGCGCTTCCCGTCCCGGTGCGATGCCGTTGCGACAGGTGCCCGGATAGACGCGCTCGCCGTCAAAGTTGAGCGTCGAGTCGGCAATCTCCTTTCGTGTGCAGGCACAGGGAAAAACGCGGCCCAGTTTCTGCAGGCGTTCAAGCGCTTCGGCATAGGCAGCGCTGCGCCCGCTTTGAAACATCACCTCGCCGTCCCATGCGAATCCCAGCCGCTCCAGGGTTCGCAGGATGTCATCGGCTGCGCCGGGCACGGTGCGCGGGCCATCCAGATCCTCCATGCGCAGGATCCACTGCCCGTCGTGGCGGAGTGCTTCGCAATGGCTCGCGACTGCAGCGACCAGCGACCCGAAATGGAGTGGGCCGGTGGGTGAAGGGGCGAAGCGTCCTCGGTAGGCGGTCATGGGCGGCGATTCTCGCACGCCCTCCATCTGTCCTTTCGGGGGAGGGGCCGCGCCGGTTGTAATACACTTGCGCTCCTTTCCAGGCGGTACAGAGGGAACAGCAGATGATCGGATTTCGAATTGCAGGGCTGGCGACCATTGCGGCCGCCGCATGTGCGCTGCTGCCGGTGACGGCGCATTCGCTGGAGGCCGTCGGCGTGCTGAAAAAGGCGTCCGAAGCCATGGGTGCGACGAACCTGAATTCGCTGCGGTACGCCGGCAGCGGTATGGTGGCTGCCGGCGGCCTGGCGGCCAAGGCGGGCGCCTCGTCTCCGAATGGCACGCCCCTGCGCGTGGTTCGCGCCATCAATTACGACACCGCATCGCTTTCCGAAGAGATCACCGAATACAAGGTCGAATTGCCGGGTGCGCCAAGGGAGCCGGTTTCACCGGGCGAGCGCCGCAGCATTGCATTTGTGAGCGGGCCAGATGCCTGGAACCTGACAGGAACCACGGTAGCGCCGGCGTCCGGCAACGCCACCGAGCGCATCCATCAGCTCTGGATCACGCCGCATGGCGTTATCAAGGCGGCGATGCGCAATAACGCAACAATGGAGTGGAAAACATTGGGCGGAAAATCGGTCGCAGTGGTTTCGTTCGAGCAACCCGGCCGGTTCAAGGCAACCGCCTTTATCAACGGGAAATATCTGGTTGAGAAAGTGGAATCCATTGTTGCCGCTCCAGGCGGTCGCGAAAAGAAGGCCGTGACCACCTATGGCGAGTACCAGAGTTTCGGTCCCATCATGTTTCCGATGCAGGTCACGCAGTTCTTGGACGGTCGTCCTGTGCTGGACATCAAGGTGAGGGAAACCCAGCCGAACAATCCGGTCAATATTGCGGTGCCGGCGTCCCTTAAATAACGCCGAACACGGCCCTCAAATCTGCGGGCAGCGCAGGATGAGCAGCCGTATGCAAGGCGCGCACGGTGCAATCACCGCGTATTTGGCGCCTGGCCCCTCTGGTAATATTTCCCTTTAAACGGACTGGACGATCGATCATGGCGACGCAGGCGCTTACCAAGGACAATTTCGAAACCGTGGTCTCGGGCAATCCCATGGTGATTGTCGATTTTTGGGCGCCATGGTGCGGTCCCTGCCGCGCTTTTGCGCCGACTTTCGAGAATGCCTCGGGCAAGCACGAGGATGTCATTTTCGCCAAGGTGAACACCGACGAAGAGCCGGAAATCGGTCAGGCCTTCAACATCCGGTCCATCCCCACGCTGATGATCTTTCGCGATAACGTGGTGATCTACTCGGAAGCCGGGGCGCTGCCGCCAACCGGGCTTGACGAAGTGGTCACCAAGGCGAAGGAACTGGATATGGAAGAAGTCATGCGCCAGATCGCGCAACAGGAAAGCGGGAAAAGCTGACCGCGCCACCGGGCGGGGCCGTGAATGCCGTCACCGATGTCCGCCTCCGGTGGACGCTGCTTGCCTCCTCCAGTTTTTCGGTCATGGCCAATGCCACCATCGCAGCCTCCATGCCGCGCATGGCCGAGGTGTTCGGCGATACGCCCAATGCGCCATTCCTTGCCAAGCTGATTCTCACCACGCCGGCCCTGTTCATCGTGGTGTTCGCACCGATCGCGGGCATTTGCATCGACCGTTACGGGCGTCTGAAATTCCTTTTCGCGAGCATGCTGCTCTACGGTCTCGCCGGGGCATCGGGGTTTTTTCTCAACGATCTCAATCAGATACTTATGGGTCGGGCTTTCCTGGGTGTTGCGGTGGCGGGCATCATGACCACCACCACCACCCTGATCGGGGATTATTTCGTCGGTGCGGAACGGTTGAAATACGTGGGGCTGCAGGGAGTGTATTTCTCCCTGGCGGGCGTCTTGTTTGTCGGCGTGGGCGGGGTGCTTGCGGAATTCGACTGGCGATGGCCCTTTCTGATTTATCTCAGTTCATGGATCGTGCTTGTACCTGCAGTCAGATACCTGCATGAGCCGCCGCGTCATGTGCGCAATGTCGGCGATGCCGCAGATGCGCCAGCGCCGTGGAAGCCGCTGTCACTTGCCTATGCACTGACGTTTTTCATGCTGGTGGTTTTCTACATGACGCCGGTGCAGCTGCCGTTCCTGCTTCGCAATATCGGCGTGCATTCCAGCGGCCTCGCGGCGCTGGCCATCTGCCTCGGTTCGCTTGCAAGTGGTGGCGGCGCGATGATGCAGCATCGCTTCCACTACCGCATCGGATACGTCAGCATCTATGCGTACTCGCTGCTCCTGGTCGTGATCGGTTACGCGTTGATTTCTGTCACCCACAGTTACGGTGTGGTGCTGCTCGGGGCGTCACTGTCGGGCTTTGGCATAGGCGTCCTTTTTCCCAATGCGGGCATGTGGGTGACCACGCTCGCCCCGCCGCGAATTCGCGGCAGGCTGCTGGGCTTCATGACCGCGTCCATGTACCTCGGACAGTTCTTCTCGCCGATTCTGGTTGAACCGGTGGTGGCACTGGTGGGCCTGTCGGGTGCTTTTGCCGTGGCGGCGGGTGCGTCCCTGCTCGTTGCGGCTCTGCTGTGGATGACTTGCCGGGGGTTCGACCGGCACGCGGTTGCCGTGTAGGACGATGCAATACATTTGCTGGAAAAACCGCAATATTTCTCCTGGTCGCGGTCTTGCTGATGTCGCGGTTCCAGCGCGCTCGACTGGGTGCGGTGCCGGGTTATCTCGCGGCCGGCATGCTGATCGGGCCCTACGGCCTGGGCCTGGCCGGCGAAACGGACGCGACCATGGATATCGCGGAATTCGGCGTGGTGCTGCTCTTGGCGGACATAAAGCCGTTCAAGGG
>CAIUKQ010000385.1 GCA_903899705.1 uncultured beta proteobacterium | reverse complement strand
CGAACCGCTATTGCGACCCGCCCGTGAGGCGCCCGCCAACCTGCCTCCACACAATATTCTTGGCCGGCCGCTTTTTTTCTTTCACCACGATCAGCGCTGACGTCCCACTTCATTCCGCTCATGTTGCCGCTTGAGCTTGATCAGCTGCCTTCAGTCATGAGGGCGGTGACGCTTGCACGATTGGAAGAATTTATTGCGCTTGCCGGACATTTTGACGACCCCTTGAGCAAAGAAACGTTGTACGCAATGCTGCCGCTTCGGCTTATCTATGACCACCGCTGGCTGAAATCGGTTTTGATACAGGATGAACCGGAGTATTTCTCCGACGCATCAAATAACCGTACTTTTTCACTGCGAGAGAATGAAATCTTCTGTGATGCAGGGACTTATGTTGGCACGACGGTTTCTCGTTTCATAGAGGCCGGTCACGGTCGCTACCGGGCTATACACGCTTTTGAGCCGGACCGGGCGAACTTCCGCCTCCTGCAAGGGTTCGCGAAAGCATTCTGAATATCCATTCCGGTTACCTCTTCAGACTTCGCCAGCACGCCTGCTATTACTTCGACATGGTCCTGTATGGGCAGGTGACTCAATAGCAATAACAAACTGTCGCGTCTGGCACCAGGGGGTTGTGCTGACGCAGACTCATTTTGTAGCCACTGTCAGTGCGATGCACAAAATCCGTCAGTGTCAAAAAATCCTCTGGCTTGTGATAGATGGCAAGCGACATTTTCGGATGCATCCGGTCAATGGTGCTCGAGGCACCGGCCAGCGCCTCGAGTTCACTGCCTTCGACTTCGAGCTTGATGAAGGTGGCGGTCTCCGCGCAGGCTTCATCCACTGTCGTGGTATCGATGCTGACCGCATTGGCCGCCTCAATCTCCGGCCGGTACATGTGGCCGGCAAATCCACCCTCCAGAACGTGCCCTGAAAGCGGCATCGAATCCGCGAACTCCATTTCCTCGCCTGCAAACAGGTTCGGATTGAATGAAAGACGGGTGGCGCTGCCCCACAACCCCTTGCGCACCACGGAAATCCGCGAAACAATTTCCTCAATGCTCTGGGACTGGAGGCGACGCACGCGTTGCTCGCATTTTGCGGCCTGCTCGGCTGATGGTTCGAAGGCGATTACGCGCCGGAACCTGCCGCGCGTCGCCCGTAAAAATTGTTCGATCGAATCACCGTCAAAAGCGCCTCCATCGACAAACACTTCGTTGTCGGAAAACCTGAAATAGGAGCGATTGAAGATGTACGAATTTCGTGCATAACGTTCACTGTTGTACCCCACGGCGCATCGCGTAAGAAAATTGGGATTCGCCGTCAACCGGTAATTGAGCAGGCAAAACAGGGTGAACCGTGAATAATCATCATCCAGAAGGTCGGCACATTTCAGATGTGCCTCAATGTTGTCTACGGCGTGCCTGAAAAACGGCAAGCCGTAGACAAAAGTAACGCCCGTCCCGGCGAGAATGCCGCCCTCTCCCGCCGCAATCCGGAAATAATCCACGGTACCCAGCCAGGGCAGGGCATTCTCCGTCAGACATCGGACAAAATGGTTGTATCCCGCCGCCGTCTGAACAAACACCAAGGTCACGATCGAGTCATCTCGCGCCGCCATCTCAAGCCATTTTTCGGTATTGACCAGTGGAATTCCCATGTAGGTTTCCTCCTTCATGGACATAAAGTCATCCACGATGGCCAATACCTCATGTCGCCGCGCCACATGGCGGATTTCACCTGGAAGCCGGGCGCCGCAAATGACAAACTTTTTGCCCTTCAGGGCATTCTTGGGATCCCTGCGGACCCAGTCCGGCTGATCACCAAAAGCGTCCTTCGTCAGGATTTCTGCGTGTTCAACATACCTGCGTCGAACCGGATTCACCGAAAACTCAATCGGCGAAAACTCGGAGCGGTTACTGTTCATTGGTTATAGTGCCTTGTCAGTTGAATATACGAACGGGCCCGTCGAACGGAAACACGTAAAAGACTTTTTCCGGCAGGTTCTCCCGATAGTGACCCGGCATATCAAGCAGGCACATTCTGCCTATCTCGACCTGTTCGGCAATGGAAACGCCTTCGCCCAAAAGGACTTGCGCCCCTATTTTTGCGCGCCTGCCGATCACGACAGCGGCTTCGATCCAGGCAGACTGCCCAATTTGGGAAGCGTATCCAATGACCGCCCGTGGGCCGACATAGATGTTGTGCTGCAGACGCGCTTGCGCGCCTATGACGGCTCCATCCGATATGAAGGAGTTTTCCCCGATCCTGGCGCCGGCCCCGACCAGAGCGCCGACGCCTATGTAGGGCTCCATCTGGAAACCCCGGCCCTTTATGGCCCCCATCAGTTCCAGCCGCTTGAAGTTGAGGAAGCGATTGTCGAATGCGGCGAACATCGTCGTTTCCCCGGGGGAATAACCGTCGAGAAATTCCAGATCAAAGTTGTGACTCCGGTCCTGGGCGATATCGTGCCTTTTCACGTCGGCATCGGGCATTTTCGCCCGCCACGCATCGAACGCAATGTCGAGAAAATCGCCCGTGCCGACAATGAGCTTAGATTTCAAAGTCGCCGTCCATCAGATCCGAATACCATTTCTCAACCATCTTGTTGAGGTATTCGTAGTCGCCCTGACGCGGCAGGGGAGCTCCCGCGTGCAGATTCTTCTGAACCATTTCCATGATTCTGATGTCTTCCTCAAGGACCCGGAATCCTCCGTTCAGGGAGGCCTGCAACACCGCCGCCATTGCAGGGTACGGGCGCTTTTTCTTTGCGGTCAGCCAGTACACAACCAGTTCTGTGACTCCCGGGGCAACCGGATTGTGCTGCTCCAGCGTAAACGAATATCCGCCCGAACCGGAGGCGATGTGCAGATTGGGATAGGCGAGCCAGTTGTAATAGTGCTCAAGGTTTCCAAACCGGTCAACGGCGCCATGCCACTCCAGCGGCTTGAGTTCGTTGAGCGCAGTATCCGGTCCGCCAAAACTGAAGCTTCGCAGCAATTCCATCTGCCTGGTCCTGTCCCCCGAGGCGGCACCTTCGCAGACGTTTTCGGAGCGTCGATGTTGCGCCTCGTCGATGACGGCGTGGAAATCGACAGATTTGGCCAGAGTCTGCGCATGGACAAAGGGCGGATGGTTGGCGTCACGCAGATTTTCATACGCCAGTTTCCAGTTGAATCGGGTTCGCACCCTGGCGACCAATACTTCACTGTCATACATTTCCGAACTGGATCGAAGCGATTCGATGAATTCTGCGGGGAATTGCTCTGCAATGGGCAGCGGGTCAGCCGACAGGTTGATGAATACCAGTTTGCCAATCACCTCCAGGTGAAAGCTGCGTAGAGTCAGCCCGCTCCTCTCCTTCGGGTCAAAGCGGTAGATCTCCGCGTCAGAGGGTATGTTCTCGGCGAAACCCTCGGCGTTGTAGCCCCAGCCATGGTACCTGCACACCAGCGGCCTCTTGCCCGAGTCCTCCCATTGGAGCGCGTTCTGCCTGTGCAGACAGATGTTTTCAAAGGCCCGCAACCGATTGTTGAAATTCTGCACGACAACCGGAATGCCGCTCAGGGTCCGGGCGATGAAGCTGTTGTGATCCGCCAGCATGGTGGTCAGCCCGAAAAAAATCCACAGGCGCGTGAACACTTTCTCCTGTTCGCGGCGGAAGATTTCCTCGGACAGGTAATAGTCCGGTTTCATTCTGGATAACACTAACGGCCGCCGGAATGGGTTGGAACGGGTTGTCGGCGGCTGTCAGGCATAGATTCGCACCGGCCGATCGAACAGCGAATGGTGGTAAGTCCGGTCCGGAACATCCCTGTCATAGGTCCGCGCGATCTGCAGAACCACCTGTTTCCCGACGCTGACGCCATCGGCAATGATCACGCCGGCATCCACAACGCTGTTGGCCCCGACACGGGATGTCGCGCCCAGGGTGCAGGCGGCTCCTATCCATGCGGAAGTATCCACAACGGTCCGTACTCCCAAAATGCTCCGCGCCCCGATTGCCGTGTTGTAACCCACTCTGGCATGCGGACCCACCACTGCGTTCTCGGCGACGAAACAGTTTTCTCCGATCTTCGCGGTCGGATCAATCACGGCGCTTGAATGAATAAAGGATTCAAACTTGAATCCACGCTGTTTTGCGTGGGAAAACAATGCCAGGCGGATGAAATTCATTCCATCCTGGCCAACTGCCGCGAGCAAATCCCAGTCCTGCGGTGCATATGGCTCAAGCAGGCCCTCAGGCGGAGACATCGCGTCGTCCGCGGTCAACGCGAGCTTTT
Source organism: uncultured beta proteobacterium (assembly GCA_903899705.1). GTDB lineage: Bacteria > Pseudomonadota > Gammaproteobacteria > Burkholderiales > SG8-39 > 2-02-FULL-62-17. The sequence goes on along the minus strand of CAIUKQ010000385.1, from coordinate 2,618 downwards.
CCATCGTTCGGCCGACCCAATTTCCTGGCGTCTGCGCTGAAACGGCATCGAACAGGCCGCCGTAGCCGATCAACAGGAGTCCCCTGCTCATGTCCCCTCCGCGCCCAGCATCCGACGATAGATGGCGTGATTCATCATCAATTGCTTTTCGTAGACGCCATGGCGTGCGGCCTGCCCCCCGGGATGCAGGCCCGCCTGCAGGGCCTCCAGTGCGATGATGTCCTCGTCGAGAACGGCTTTTTCGCCGCACAGGTGCGCCCACAGCAGCGCCGCGGAAGCCGGTATGCGCCGCCGCTTGCGCGCGGTCATCAGCGAAAAACCGATTTCCGTTTTCGCGGGCGCCAGGGGATTGAATTGCTGGATGAGAAAAATGTTGCCCGCGACCGAGATGAAATTGACATTGGGATAGAGGAAGAAATTGTAATAGACATCCTCGGTGCCAAACCGCTCCACATTGTCGTGCCACGGTCTCTTTGCCACCTTGAAAACCGCCCTGGATTCGTAGCTCAGATCCTGAAGACGGCACTTGTCGATTTCACCCGGATCGATTGACGGCAGCGCCGCCTCCTTCCCGTTCCCGGGCTGCATGAACGGCATGAATGTGCGGGGATGCAGGTAACGGACGTGATTGCCGTCCAGTACGTTCTCGAAATTGAGTTTCCAGTTGTATTTCGCGGCGATTCTGGAATGAATGACTTCGTTATCGAAGGCGCCGGAAACAGCCGCCAACCGTTCCAGCAGTCCCGCGCTGAATTGCCCGCTGATTGGCATCGGGTTTTCATCGAGATTGACGAAGACCAGGTTGCCCACACACTCGACGGCGAACTGCCGCAGGCGAAGCGAACCCGCCTCCGCCTCGTCATAACGATAGATTTCGTCGCGACCCGGAATGTGTCGGGGAGCGCCCTGGTCGTCATAGGCCCAGCCGTGATAGCGGCAAACCAGGGGGCGCTCGCCGTAGTCCTCCCACTGCAGCGGCATTTGACGATGCAGACACTGATTCTCGAACGCCCTGATGACACCGCCGCAATTCTGCAGCAGCAGGGGAACACCGCCGATGGTCCGCGTCGCGAAACTGTCGGGCCGGGCCAGCAGTTGCTTCAGGGCTGCAAAGATCCACAAGCGCCCGAACAATCGTTCCTGCTCGAGCCCAAACACCTCGTCGGAGAGATAGTCGCTTTGCGACATGAGGGATAGCATTGTTTTAGACCCCGCGCGCCGATGTCCGCCTACTTGAAATCAAAGACTTTTGCGGGATTGCCCATGACCGTGACATTGGGCGGCACATCACGCACCACCACACTGCCGGCACCGACAGTTGCACCGTCGCCGATCTTTACTTTCGGAAGAATCGTGCAATGCGGATGGATGGTGACCCCGCGGCCGATAGTCACCCAGCCTCCGACCATCACGAAGGTGCTGATATGGGAATAGGCGCCTATTCGAACATCGTGACCGATAATCGTAAGCGAGGCGATCGTCACGAAATCCTCGACAACGATGTCCGAACCGAAATACACCTTCGGCTGAAACAGATCGCCTTTTCCCAACACCACATTGGCACCCCGGGTAATCTCGGTACAGAGGTTGATGAAGTGGGCGTTTTTCTTCAACAACGGCGCCGCGTACCGTTCCTTTTCCTTCGGGTCTCCCAGGGCCACCAAAAACGAGTCGTCACGCTGCGGGACATAGGTGTCCGGATCACCGATGATCGGGACATCGTATTTGTAGCCATCGAGGATATTTTTGCGGCTATCAAGGAACCCCTTGATTTTCCAGTCTTTTCCGCACCCGCCATCGTCCTTGCATTGTGAAAGGATGAGCCGGCCCAGTCCGCCCGCGCCAACAATGATCAGATTTTCCATTTCAGCTTCCTTAGTAGGTGACGCCGCCATCCATGATGAGCGTCGTTCCGGTGACCCAGCGACTCGCATCCGAAAGAAGATAAATGGCCGCATTGGCGACATCCTCCGGGGTGCCCAATCCGAGTGGATGGCGTTTTCTCTGCATGTCGAGCCATTCCTGATTCCCCGAGGGTCCGCTCCCGATAAGCAGGGGCGTCTCGACCAGGTCCGGCGAAAGACAGTTCGCGCGGATGCCGTGCCTGGCCTGTTCAATGGCCAGACAGCGCATGCTGGCAAGCAACGCAGCTTTGGTGCCGGAGTAGGCACCGACGCCCTGCACACCCAGATGTGCTGCGGTCGATGACATGAACACGATGGATCCGCTCTTCTGGATCGCCGCTTTTGCGAGAAGGCGCTGGGTCAGCAGCATGGGCGCAAAGTAATTGCTTTGAAATACATGGTGCAGAAACTGCTCTGAAATCTGCCTTATCGGCGCGACGCCCGAAACCCCCGCGCTATGGAAGACACCATGGATCTTTCCACACCGGTCCACAAGAAGATTGATTTCCGCCTGCACCGTCAGGTCGGCCGTCAATTGCTGATGTCCCTCACCTTCCAGCTCGTTCAGGGTGGACGAAAGGCGCTCGGCATTGCGCCCCGTAATGAACAACTTTGCACCCATGCGCGAACAGGATATTGCTGTTTGCCTGCCTATGCCGGAAGACGCCCCTGTCACGAGAATGTTCTTGCCGTCCAGTCGAAAGGGATGCTTCT
>CAIUKQ010000384.1 GCA_903899705.1 uncultured beta proteobacterium | reverse complement strand
GTCCGTCACCGGTCCAGTTGCTCGCCGCAGCTGTGGGCAACTGCCTTTCCGCCAGCCTTGTCTTTGCGATGCGCAAGTTCAAACAGAATGCCGAACCCGTCAGCGCCGAGGTGGAAGCCATCACCGGAAGGAATGACAGGAATCGCCTTCGGGTCCTGCGAATTCAGGTGCGACTGAAGCTGGGCGTCCCCGCATCGGCGTTACAGCACCTTGACAAGGTCCTCGGCCAGTTCGAGGATTTCTGCACAGTGACGCAAAGCATCAGGGCCGGAATACCGGTGGACCTGGAAGTTCGCGACTCTGACAGCGTTGTGCTTGCCCTGCCTGCTCCCGGCCCAACCGGTGTCGAAAAATGACTGCATCCGATCCCGTACTCCTGGCGTGCCCCTCCTGCATGACCGCCAATCGCGTGCCCGCATCCCGGCTGCTCGAGGAGCCCAAATGCGGAAAATGCGGCAAGGCCCTGATCGATGGAACACCGGCGCATCTAGACGACGTCACTTTCGACAAATTCCTCGCCCGGACCGGATTGCCGGTTCTTGTCGACTTCTGGGCCGCATGGTGCGGGCCGTGCCGAGCCATGGCACCTGCGTTCGAGCAGGTGTCCCGCTCGCTGCGCAGTCAAGTACGGCTTGCCAAAGTGGACACCGAGGCAGCGCCCGGGCTATCGGCACGTTTCGGGATTCGTTCCATCCCCACACTCATCCTGTTCCGCAACGGCCAGGAATCAAACCGGATGTCCGGCGCGCTTGATGCCGCTTCGCTTCAGCGATTTGCCACCGGGGGCGGGTGAGGCCTTCGGGCCAGGAACGCCATCCTCCGGAAAAACCGATCCGGGCCTACATGATCGAAAAGCGGCGTAATAGCATCGCCGAACGCACCCGGTTGCCGGCCATATCCACTGCGGCCTGACGCGGCATGCACCCGTTCCCGCGTGCCTTCGCGAGCACTTCGGCCGTGTTCGCGCGAATCTTCTCGGAAATCGCCTCAAAGACCGCGCCCCGTGTCGAACCGTGATACTCGAGAGCGGCACAAATCACCCCGCCCGCATTGGCGATGAAGTCCGGCACCACGACAACGCCACGCTGGTGGAGCAGCATCTCGGCCGATTCAGTGCAGGGTATGTTGGCACCCTGAAGCATGAGGCGCGCCTTAATCAATCCGGCGTTGTCCTTGTGCACCACGTCCGGCCTGGCGGAGGGAATCAGGATGTCGCAATCGACGGCGATGACCGCGTCACGCCCCAGCTTCTGTCCGCGCGGGTGATCCGAGAGAGAGGCACCCGTCGCCTTGAGGTCTGCAAGCGCTTCCACATCCAGACCCGAGGGGTCTGCAATCGTGCCGTTGCTGTCCGAAGCCGCCACCAGGATGGCGCCGCGTTGCGAGAGAAAGCGCGCCGCATGCCTGCCGACCGCGCCAAAGCCCTGCACTGCCACGCGGGCCCCCTTCAGCGAGAAGCCACAGAATGGCGCCGCCACCTCCGCGCATTCGGCAACGCCCCACCCGGTGGCGCCGATTTCATCCAGAGGTATGCCACCAACCGCCTCCGGCAGCCCTGCCGCGCGACCGATCTCGTCCTTGATCCAGGCCATGCAGCGCTCGTCCGTGCCCATATCGGGCCCGAAGATGTAGTCCGATTCGTTCCTCAGCGCGTGGGCAAAGGCGCGGATGAGCTTTTCCTTCGCTTCACTGGGCATGCGAGGATCTCCCCAGAGCACGGACTTGCCTCCTCCATGAGCGAGACCGGCCGCCGCATTTTTCAGCGTCATCGCGCGCGCCAGGCGAAAACATTCGTCAACGCTCACGTCGGTGGCCATGCGCATCCCGCCGATCGCGGGACCCCGCGCCACGTTGTCGATAACCAATACGGCACGCAGACCAATGCCGGGCTCCTGCACCTGGATGATTTTGGCCGGACCAAGTTCGTCCGCGGTGATGAGGATTTCGGGCATGCGTTACTCACTCAATGGTTCGTCGTTCGTGACATTACCTTTTGCATGAGACCGCCCATTGATGCTGGTCAAAATTTCCGCATCGCACCGCACCGATCAATGGCACCGAGGCGGTCGGGAATTTGATCCTGGTCAACGACGCAAACGGGAAGCAGCTCAGAATGGGCTGACGATTCCCACCATGGAGATTGACATGAGCATCGGTGACATCTGCAGTCGTGCCGCCATTGCCATCAGGCGAACTGAAAGCGTGACTGAGGCAGCACGCCTTATGCGCAGGCACCACGTCGGCAGCCTCGTGGTGGTCGAAGATGATGAACGCGGCTGCAAGGTGCCTGTCGGATTTCTCACGGATCGCGACATCACCGTGAGTGTGACCGCTCTGGAACTGGATCCGGCGGCCATTACGGTCAACGAAATCATGACCGACTCCGTGACCTGCGTAAACGAAACGGCCGGCATCGCCGAAACGGTGGAACTCATGCGGGACAAGGGTGTTCGCCGCCTGCCGGTCGTGGACGAAACCGGCGCGTTGATGGGTATCGTCACGGCCGATGATCTGCTGGTGCTGCTTGCCGGAGAGTTGTCGGGACTCGCGGAAACGGCCATTCGCGGGCGACGCCATGAGCGTGCCATGCGCCACACCGGCGACTGAGAAACTCTAATGCAGGGAATGCGAATCAGCCTCGCTCAGCGCAGCGTCGCCTTGATCTCGATCAATTACAGAACCTGATTCAAACAGATAGTGGAGGCACGAATCAACGTTACATAAAAGGAGTTTGATTGTGAAAGTCGTCTCATGCGCCCTGCTCGTTACCGCCGCCCTGGCCAGTTTTTCGGCCGCCGCCCAGCAAACTGAAGGCAACTGGATGGTCCGGTTTCGTGCGACCAACCTGAATATGGACAACAAGTCGGATGCGGGATCGGGCGCTTTGACCCCGGCACTGCTTCCCGCCGACGCAGTCAAGGCCAACGACAAGACCATTCCCGAAGTCGACATTACCTACTTCATCGCCCCCTCCTGGGCCGCCGAGCTCGTGCTCACCATTCCGCAAAAGCAGACGTTGCGCATCACCAATGGTCCGCTGGCCGAGCCGATTGGTTCTTTCCGGCATCTGCCGCCGACTCTGCTGCTTCAGTACCATTTCAATCCAACCGGTGAGTTGCGTCCCTATGTCGGAGCGGGCCTCAACTACACCATGATCTCGAACGTGCGGGTCCGTTCCAATATTGCCGGAGCCGACATGTACCTCGACAGCAGGAGTTTCGGCCCCGCTTTCCAGGTCGGCGCCGATTACAAACTGAGGGACAACTGGTTCCTCAACGTCGATCTGAAGAAAATCTACATCGACACCGACATCAAGGTGGGCACCACCAAATCGAGCCACCTGAACCTTGACCCGGTGGCGTTCAGCGTGGGTATCGGCAAACGCTTCTGATCCACTGCCGTTGAGAGGATCTTTTCCGGCACCGCCCCCAGGGACGAACAGGCGCGCCGGGAAGACCGTAATAACCGCAATAACCGGACTATTTCTCCAGTTTGTAGTACGAGCGGTTCAGATATTCAACAATGTCCGCCAGATCCTGCCCGGCCGGCGGTCGGCGGGTTTGACCCGCCCAGCGCGACACCTGCGCGCGCAAATCATCAAGATTCCGCACCAGGGACTTGTCGCGATCACGCTGGTGGACCCGCTGGTAATGGCAATCGGCGCAGTTGTTCTCATAGAGTTCCCGGCCGCGGGCGGCATCCTGTGCGGCGGCAGGTTGCATGCCCGCCATCATGACCAAGGCGCCGGTAATCGTACCGTACAGGTGCAAGCGCAGGTTCGGCATCGCTGGATTCCATGGCTATCGGATTGGACCATAGTGTCCCGCCAAAAACGTGTCTGCGCATTGACCCTTGTCAACAACCGGCCCCGCAACCCGGAATAGATTGCGGACATGGAGCCTCCCCGCCAACCACGCAGAAGGACACCGACCATGTACAAGCACATCCTGATCCCCACCGACGGCTCACGCCTTTCGGACAAGGCCATCCGCACCGCGGTGGAACTTGCCAGAAAACTGGGGGCAAAACTTGCGGCAATGCACGTGGTGCCCCCCTACAACATGGCCGTGTCCGGCTACGAAGTCGCACCCGTCATGGTGTTCACGCCCGCCGAATACAAGGCATCGACCGCCAAGTCATCCAAGGCGGCGTTTGACAAGATCCTGATGGCGGCGGGCACCGCGGGTGTGCCTTGCACCACGACCTGCGTCAGCGACGACCGTCCGTGGGAAGCCATCGTGCGGACAGCCAAGTCCAAAAGATGCGACCTCATCGTGATGGCCTCGCATGGCAGGAGCGGCTTGTCCGGCCTGCTTCTGGGCAGTGAAACCACCAAGGTGCTGACCCATTCGAAGACCCCCGTGCTGGTCGTGCGTTGATCGCTTTTCGCTGATTTCCAGGAAGCCCCGTGGCCACACCCCCGCCCGGTTCAGACGCGTACTCCTCCAGCGAGATTGCCGCGCGCGTGGAGTCGGCAGGCGTTTCAAAGGCCCGCATGGGACTGGCGCCCATGATCATGCTGGGCATCGTCGCCGGCGGATTCATCGGCCTGGGCGCGATGTATTACGTGGTGGTCGCAAGCGACGCCAGTCTGGGGTTTGCGGCCTCGCGGGTACTGGGTGGCCTTGTGTTTTCACTGGGCCTGATCCTCGTGGTGGTTGCCGGCGCCGAACTGTTCACCGGCAACAACCTGCTGGTCATGGCCTGGGCTGACGGGCGAATCCGAACCTCGGAGCTCCTGCGAAACTGGTTCGTCGTTTATCTGTCCAATGCGGTCGGGGCGATGGGCCTGGCACTGATCGTCTACTGGTCCGGACATGCGCAAATGAACGGCGGTGCCATCGGCGCGCAATACGTGAAGATTGCACTCGCCAAGACCTCGATGCCATTTGCGGAAGCGTTCTTCAAGGGGGTGTTGTGCAACCTGCTCGTGTGCCTGGCCGTGTGGCTCGCAATGGCCGGGCGAAGCGTCACCGACAAGGTGCTGGCCATCGTCTTTCCGATATCGGCTTTCGTGGCCGCCGGCTTCGAACACAGCGTCGCCAATATGTATTTGATTCCTTTTGGTATTTTAATCAATGACGGGGCGATGGCCGGATTGGACTGGAGCGGCTTCGCCGCCAATTTGCTGCCGGTAACGCTGGGGAACATCGCCGGGGGCAGCGTGCTGGTGGCGCTGGTCTACTTTGTCATTTACCGCCGCGGCAAGAATGACTTGTGAAGGCATGCATCACTGACGCGGGATCAGCACCAGCGGTGCCGGTTCGTGCTCGATCACATATTCAAATCGCTCCCTGAATTGTTGCGGCGTGAGTGCGACGCTCGCTGCAAGCCGTGCCAGTTTCTGCGGGTTGTCGAAATCATCCCGGCGCAGCCGCACCATGTACCGGCGCGCAATCCCATAACGTGTCGAATGGATGTTCACGGTGCGCACGCGCGTCCTTCCGGTCGCAGGATCGAGCATGGTCGAAAACGGGATCGGAACAAAGTTTCCGCCCTGCATGGAAATCATTGCATCCGAGCCGCCCTCCAGCAGGAACTTGGCCGCGCAGTAACCCAGGTCGCGGGTGTATTCGATATCCGCGGGGGTCGGGTCTGCGCAACGCAATTCGTAGCCGATGTCCTTCGATACGACCGAGGTCTTGATCCCGAGTTTGGCCAGCCGGATGTCCAGCTGCTTTTTCACGCCGCGGCCCAGGTCAAGCTCCGACATCCGGATGTGATCGTGCTCGTCGCGCTCGATCGTGCCAAGGCGGTGCAGTTCGGCCTCCGGAATGCTCTCGGCCAGTCCTTCGGCAAGTACGGCAACGCCGTTGTTGCCCCCCTCTGAGGCACGTTTCAGAATCGCCCCGGCGAGGATGTCAGCGATCATGTCGAGCGACGTCTTTCCGTTGGGGAATTCCTCCGGGATCACCGCCAGGGTCGCTCCCGCCGCCTTGGCAATGCCCAGCGCGAGGTGCCCGGCCTTGCGGCCCATGGCCACCACCAGATACCAGCGTCCCGAGGACTGCGCATCCACCATCAGGTTTTTCACCAGACCCATGCCGACGTGGCGTGCGGTCTGATAGCCGAAGGTATCCACGGTATCCGGAAGCGCGAGATCGTTGTCGATGGTTTTCGGCACATGCGTCACGCGCACGCGGCCTGCGGCACGCTCGGCGACCTTCATCGCCGCATAGGCGGTGTCATCCCCGCCGATGGTGACAAGCATCGTGGCGCCCATCTGCTGAAGTGATGACACGACCTGGTCCAGGTGCGCAGAATGCTTCGCGGGATTTGCCCGCGACGTGCCCAGAAAAGACCCGCCCAGAAAATGAATCCGGCTGACATCTTCGATGTCCAGCGGCAGCGTCGCCCCGGCTTCAGACTTCATGATCCGGGAAAACCCGTCCCGGATTCCCAGTACTTCGACGCCCTGAAGGCGCGCCCGAATGGTCGTCGCGCTGATCACGCTGTTGATTCCCGGTGCCGGTCCCCCGCCCACCAGAATGGCCAGTTTTCCGCTGTCAGGCATGCTTCACTCCGAAATGATTTTTGCGAACAGACAATGTACCCGCGATGCGCGAAGCGCATTCAGGCTGTGATGGATCAATTCAGGAACGTTTGATCCAGGTCAATGCCGCCCCAGGGCGATAAGCCCACGCTCGCCGGCATCTGCCGCGTCCGGCAACTAAGAGGCTTTTTCATGAACAAATCCGGCTTTCCAATCGCATCCATCCTCCTTTCCTCCCTGATCGCGCTGAGTGCCTGCGATGCGGGAAAACCGCCGGATCCCTACGATGTGAGCAAAATGGATTTGAAGCCCGTGGCCGCCAAATTGAGCAATGAGCGGGGCACCGGCGCCTTCGCATCCGGTGCATCCCTGAACATGGGCGCCGAACTGAAGCCGGTGGACACGGCTCAGGTCAAGGAAGTTCATCTGGACACCACGCACAAGATCATTGAAATTGCGCCGGGGGTGAAATTCAGCGCCTGGACCTTCGGCGGGCAGGTGCCCGGCCCGACGGTACGCGCCCGGGTGGGAGACAAGATCCGGTTCACGATGACCAACCGCAGCGATGAAAACCTGCCGGCCGTGCGTGTGGTCGCGGCGCCCATGATGCACTCCATGGACTTTCACGCGGCAATGGTTTCACCGCAGGACAAATACCGCTCCATTGCGCCCGGCCAGACCATCACCTTCGAATTCACGGCCAACTATCCCGGCGTATTCATGTATCACTGCGGCACGCCGATGATCCTGGAGCATATCGCCTCGGGCATGTACGGCGCGGTGATCGTCGAACCGCGCGCCGGATATCCCACCAAGGTTGACCGGGAATACATGGTCATTCAAAGCGAGTTCTACGCCAAACCGGATCCGGGCAAAACCGTGATCGAGGGCGCTCCGCTGTATGTGCTGGACGCCGACAAGCTCCGCGCTTCCACACCCACGCATACGGTGTTCAACGGCATGCACAACGGCATGGTGCGCAACCCGCTGCCGGCAAAACCCGGAGAGCGAGTGCGCCTGTTCGTGCTGAATGTGGGCCCGAGCAAGACCTCCAGCTTTCACGTGGTGGGAACGATTTTCGACCGCGTCTGGTTCGAGGGAAATCCGGACAACCAGTTCCGCGGCATGCAAACGGTGCTTCTGGGCTCCTCCAACAGCGCCATCGTCGAAATGATGATTCCCGAGGCGGGTTCCTACATTATGGTGGACCACCATTTTGCCAATGCATCCCAGGGGGCGATCGGTCTGATCTCGACCGATGCGAAACCCGCGCAGGGCGATCTGGAGCACCACAACATGCCGGCCACCAGCAATACGCCCACCGACCCTGACGCCGTCCAGGGCAAACTGGCCTTCGAGAGCAAATGCCTGGCTTGCCATTCGATCGGGCAGGGAAAGAAACTCGGACCGGACCTCGCCGGGGTTAGCAAGCGGCGCAGTGACGAATGGCTGACCCGCTGGTTGAAATCACCTGAAAAAATGCTGGAAAGCGATCCGGTGGCCAAAACCATGCTGAAGGAGTTCAACAATCTTCCGATGCCCAACCAGAGCCTGTCGGAGGCCGAGATCAAGAAGTACCTCAAATACTTCCACTGGATCGACGCCCAGCCAGCCGGCGCTGTCACTTCCGAGATGGGGGGACACTAAGGCCGACGCAGCCGGCCGCCCTTGCCCCGCTCTACAATGTGAACAACCGTTCACTGGGAACGGATCAAAAGGCAAGGAACCCGGCATGGCGCTGAACATTTCCGCCCTCATCAAGGAGGTTGGCCGGGGCTCGCATGGCGCCCGGGCCCTTCCGGCGGATGACGCCCGAGAACTCTTCGCAGCCATGCTTGCAGGAGAAGTGCCCGACCTGGAACTGGGCGCGCTGCTGATTGCCTACCGTATCAAGGGCGAGTCACTCGACGAACTCAGGGGATTCATGGAGGCGCTCTCCTCGCACTCAATCCGGTTGACCGCACCGCCCGGGCCGCTGCCGGTGCTGCTGCCAAGCTACAACGGCGCACGCAAACTGCCCAACCTCACGCCCCTGCTCGCGCTGCTGCTTGCGCGCGAAGGGGTGCCGGTGTTCGTGCACGGGCCGTCGCAAACACATGGCCGCATCACCAGCGCCAGTGTGTTTGCCGAACTGGGGATCCCGGTTTGCGAGGGCGTGGATTCAATTTCCAAGGCCCTGTCGAGCGACCGGTTGGCCTACGCGCCGGTTTCGGTTCTGGCGCCCGGCCTGAATCGGCTGCTGGAGACGCGTGCACGCCTTGGCGTTCGCAGTTCGTCCCACACCCTGGCAAAGCTGCTTGACCCGTTTTCTGGAAATGCCTTGAGAGTGGTTTCCGTGACCCATCCCGATTACCTGAAACGCATGCGCGAATACCTTCTCGCGGCGGAAACCCCGGCCCTGCTCATGCGCGGCAGCGAAGGTGAACCGGTGGCAGGACCGCGGCGCGCGCTATCCATGGAGTGCCTGCACGATGGGGCCTCCATCGCCCTTGCCAGCGTGGAATTCTCATCGGAGGCGGAATTGCCTGAATCCATTGAGGCCGCCCCCACCGCGCGCTGGATCCAGAGAGCGCTCTGCGCGCAAGTGCCGATTCCCCAACCGTTGATACGCCAGTGCGCATGGATCGCCTCGGCCGCGCGCCGGCGATGGCCTGTGCCGGACATGCCGCCCATGGCCGCCGCCGGTTGAGCAGACATTTGACGAAGTTCCGGTCAACTTGACCTGAATCAATGGAATTTTTCCGCACGTTGATAATATTCTGCTGATTCAAGCCACGAGGGAGATGACATGAGCTACAAACGCATTCTGGTGCCGGTTGACGGCAGCGCAACTTCGAACGCAGGAATCAAGGAGGGGCTGAAACTGGCCAAATCGCAGGGTGCCCGCCTGC
>CAIUKQ010000383.1 GCA_903899705.1 uncultured beta proteobacterium | reverse complement strand
GAAACCATCAATGCAGACAGCCTGCGCGGGCTGTTCGGCGAGGAGAGTTACCGCACTCTGCATCCGCATGTCGAGTCGGTGCTCGCCGGGGAGACCGGCGATTTCAAATTTACCTTTCGCACACCGGACGGTGAAATCAAGGATTTGTCCGCCCAGTTCGTGCCCCGCCGTGAAGAGTCCGATGCGGTCACCGGGTTCTACGCGCTTGTGACAGACATCACAGCGCTGACCGAGGTTGAGCGCATCAAGAGTGAATTTGTCACCACGGTCAGCCACGAACTGCGCACGCCACTCACTTCAATACGAGGGTCGCTGGGTTTGCTGGCCGGCGGGGTCACCGGCGCCCTGCCCGAGAAGGCGCGTGAACTGGTCAAAATAGCCATGCAGAACTGCGAGCGCCTGGTGAGGCTGATCAACGACATTCTTGACAGCGAACGAATGATGTCGGGGAAGATGCAATTCAGTTTCGAACCGGTTGACGCTTCCGCCATCATCGAGCGCTGCCTGCGCGAGACGGAATCCTTCGCCGCCGGTAACGGCGTTCGCATCCATTACAGCGCGCCCGCCACGCCGGTGACAGTGCGGGCAGACCGCGATCGCCTGGCCCAGGTGATGACCAATCTGTTGTCCAATGCCTGCAAATTCTCGCCCTCTGGAAGCGAAGTCGAGGTGACGCTGGAGGGCGCAGGAACCGTCGCGCGCGTGGAGGTTTCCGATCGCGGGCCCGGCGTACCGGCGCCGCTTGCGCCACGCCTGTTCGAACGTTTCATGCAGGTCGACGCCACCAACGTGCGCCGCGTGAGCGGCACCGGGTTGGGCCTGGCGATCTGCAAGGGTCTGGTGGAGCGCATGGACGGGCGTATTGGTTACCTGCCACGCGAAGGCGGCGGCAGTGTGTTTTTCTTTGAACTGCCGACATGGCAGGAGGCGCGGGTGGAACATGGTTGAGGAACTTCAACGGGTCATGCTCGTGGACGACGAGCCTGACATCCGCACGGTGGCGGGTATGGCGCTCGAGATGGTGGGGGGGGTCAAAGTGCGTGCCTGCGGTTCCGGGGCGGAAGCGTTGCAGTCGATGGATGAATTCAAGCCGCAGCTGGTGCTGCTGGATGTCATGATGCCGGACATGGATGGCCCGGGTGTACTGGCGGCTTTGCGCACCCGGCCGGGTAGTGCCGGCATTCCGGTGATATTTCTCACCGCGAAGGCACAACCCGAGGAAATCGAAAAGCTGCGCGCGCTGGGCGCCATCGATATCCTCGCCAAGCCATTCGACCCGATGATCCTGGCCAATGACGTCCGGGCGGCTTGGTTGCGTTCGCAAAGCTAGCGCATGGCCCCCACGAGCATGTTTCCCGGATTCAGGGCGCGCACGGTGCAGGTCGGCGATCCCGGCGAGGACATTTCCATACATTGCCTGTACGGTGGTACCGGTCCGGCCTTGTTGCTGTTGCACGGCTATCCGCAGACCCACTGCATCTGGCACAAGGTCGCGCCGCAACTGGCCAGACATTTTTCCGTGGTGTGCGCAGATCTTCGCGGCTATGGTGACTCGAGCAAACCTCCGGGTCTTCCGGATCACAGCAATTATTCCAAGCGCGTGATGGCGCGGGATCAGGTGCGGCTGATGCGCGCACTCGGCCATGAGCGCTTCGCCGTGGTCGGCCATGACCGTGGCGGTCGTGTGGCGCATCGCATGGCGCGGGATCACCGCGTCGCGATCGAGCGGCTATGCGTACTGGATATCTGTCCCACGCTCACCATGTATGAAAACACCACCATGGCTTTCGCGCAGGCCTATTACCACTGGTTCTTCCTGATACAACCGGCGCCGTTCCCGGAAACACTGATTGGCCATGATCCGGGGTATTACCTGCCATGGACTTCCGGGGGAAGGCACGGGAATTCCAATACCTATACGGACCCCGCGGCGATTGCCGAATATGAACGATGCTTTTCGACGCCCGAGGCCATCCACGCCTCCTGCGAGGATTACCGGGCCTCGGCATCCATTGACCTCGAACACGACAGGGCCGATCTGGCCGACAGGATTGAATGTCCGCTCCTGGCATTGTGGGGAGAGCGCGGCGTGGTGAACCGGTTATTTCATCCCCTTGCGGACTGGAGCGAGGTTGCCACCGACGTTCGCGGCAAGGCCGTGCCTTCGGGACATTTCATTCCCGAGGAAGTGCCGTCATTGCTGCTGGACGAACTCCTGCCCTTTCTTGCGAGACAATAGGACACTGTGTTCATCAAAGTGCGCCACCCGGCGCCGCAAGGAGACCGTTTGTCAGACCCCCATCAAAATGCGCACAGTTTTCTGTGTGCCATCGCGCTGTTTGTCACCCTGACCGCCAATGCGCAGGAATGGCCGGCCAAGCCGATACGCATCATTGTCAACGTTCCCCCCGGCGGTGGCATCGACCAGATCACCCGGGTTGCGGCGCCGCGGCTCGGCGAAGGCCTTGGCCAGCCGGTGATCGTGGAAAATCGGGGCGGTGCAGGGGGCAACATCGGAGTCGAGCAGGTCGCCAAATCACCCCCTGACGGCTATACGTTGCTTGCGGCCATCGGCAGCACCATCGTCATGGGTCCGCATTTGTACAAACTCACCTTCGACATGGAGCGTGACCTTCTGCCAATAGCCCCGATTGCGCGCACGCTGATGTTTCTGGTGACGCGCCCCGATCTTTCTGCCAATACCGTCGCCGGGCTCGTGGCGCTCGCAAGAGCCAATCCCGGCAAACTCAACTTCGGATCTCCCGGCGTGGGCACGGGCCCGCACATTGCGGCGGAAATGATGTTGAGGACCGCAAAGATACAGGCCACCCATATTCCATTCAAGGGTTCCGCCGAAACCATGGCTGCGCTGTTCGGTAATACGGTTGATTTTGCATTTGACCCGGGCTCGGCGGTTCGCCAGGCACGTGCCGGTAAATTGCGTCTGCTGGCCGTGGCCAGTTCGTCTCGCACGCCGCTGGCACCCGATGCCATGACGATGGCCGAGGCGGGCGTTGATGTGGACTCGAGCACGGTTCACGGGTTGTATGCGCCCGCTGGAACGCCGGCTGCCATCGTCATGCGCCTGCATCGCGAAATGGACCGGGCGATGCGCAGCCCCGAGTCGGTGAAAGCGGTTGCCGCGGTGACAGCAGAATCTGTCTATGCGACGCAGGAGGAATTTGCATCACAATTACGGCGCGATCGGGAGCGCTACGGCATCGTCATCCGCGGGTCGGGAATTCGCGCTGAATAGGAAATTTGGAATGGCAAAATACAATCATCGCTGGACAAAAATTCTTTTCGTTCCGGCGTTGGGCGCGGTGCTCGCGGCAGGCGTGACCTCCGCGCAGGCGCAGCAGGACTTTCCCAGCCAGACGATCAGCATCGTCCTCCCGTATACGCCAACGGCTGGCGGGGCCATCGTGCTTGCGCGCCAGTTGTCGGAGCACATGCGGCCGCTGGCGGGTGTGCCGGTGGTGGTTGAATTCAAACCGGGGGCGCTCACCAACATCGGTGCCGAATATGTCTCCAAGGCAAAGCCCAACGGCTACACGCTGCTGCTCACCTCCGGTTCTTCGACCTTTGTTTTCAATACCCATTTGTTCAGGAAGCTGCCCTTCGATCCCTACAAGGGTTTTGCGCCCATCACCACGCTGACGGCGGTGCCCTCGGTGTTGCTGGTCAACAAGTCGATCAATGTTACAAGCGTGGAGGAGCTGACGCGCTTTCTCAAGGCCAAAAAAGACAAGGGTTCCTACGGCTCCGCCACGCCGTTCAATACGGTGCTGAGCGAGCTTTACAAGACCCGAGCGGGTCTCGACTCCCTGCGCATTGCCTACAAGGGTTTCGAGCAGACATGGCCTGAGCTGATGGCTGGCGGACTGGATTTTGCCTTTACAGATCCGGGCAATGCGACCATGGTTCTGAGACAACCCTGGGCGCGCGCGCTGGCAGTCACCTCGGCCAAACGCAATGCACAGTTTCCCGATCTGCCCACCATGATGGAGGCCGG
>CAIUKQ010000382.1 GCA_903899705.1 uncultured beta proteobacterium | reverse complement strand
AATCTGGCGGTGCAGTGCGTGATGTTCGTGGGCAGCAACAAGGCGCCGCGCAAATCCCTTACCGAGTTGATCGCGTTCGCAAAAACCAACCCGGGCAAGCTCACCATCAGCGGATCGAACGTGCTGACGCAATTGCTGGGTGCGCAGCTGATGGCCCTGTCGGCGACCGACATGGTGTATGTGCCATACCCCGGCGCGCCGCAGCAATCGCAGTCGCTGCTGGCCGGTGACATCGACCTGGCCGTGGTTGGCGTGATCCCCTATGCGACGTACATTCGCGAAGGCCGCATGATTGGCCTGGCCACCACCGGGCCGAAGCGTGACGCGCGGCTGCCCGACATGCCCACGGTTCGCGAAGCGGGTTTCCCGGGGCTGGAGGGATGCAACTGGCTCGCGCTGTTCGCTCCTGCGGGCACGCCGCGAGGCATTATTGATCGCCTGCATTCGGAAACGGCCAAGGCCCTCGCCGCGCCCGATGTGCGTGAGCGTCTGGCGACCTCGGGGATGGAAACATCGCCGACTACACCTGAGGTGCTGGGTGCGATGGTGAGGAATGATCTGGCTAAATGGGGCCCGATCATCAAGGCGGTGATCAAGAACTGAGCAGGAATTTTCCGGACCGGCGCGGCTTCGTGCCGCGCCGGTCCGCGCAATTAATCCAGCTGCAGTCCGAATTCCTGACTGATCTTCACCGTCTGTTCGTAGGTCTCGGTCAGTATCTTCGCCAGTTCTTCCGGCGTGGAAGACAGCGGAATCGATCCGGCCTTTTCGATCATGTCCCGGTACTCGGGCATCCTGACCGTCGCGGTGATGTGGCGATTCAGAAGCGAAATGATCGCAGGTGGTGTTCCGTTTGCGGCGCAGATGCCCAGCCATCCGAAGCGCACGAAGGGCAGGCCCTTCTCGACCAATGTCGGAACCTCCGGCGCCACCGACATTCTTTCAGGGCTTGAAACCGCCAGCATTCTGAGTTTTCCGGCCTTGAATTGGGGCATGACGGCCAGTGTCGGCGAGACATAAAGCTGGATGCGCCCCGATATCAGGTCATTGAGCACCTCCGGACCGCCCTTGTAGGGAATGCCGGTCATGGAGATGCCGGTCATCTTTCCCACTTCGAGTGCCAGTATCTGCTGCGCCGAACCCACGCCGATCATCCCGTAATTAAGCTTGCCGGGATTGGCTTTTGCATAGGGCAGGAAGGCATCCCAGGTCTGCGCCGGAATTTCGTTGGTGGCCGCGATGCCGTAGTAGTAACGCGAAATCTGGCTGATGGGCGCGATGTCGCTCAATTTGTACGCGACCTTTTTGTAGACCGCCGCATTGATGGACTCGAAATGCGTGCACAGCAGCAGCGAGTAGCCGTCACGCGGACGCGAAAGAATGTCCTGCGTGGCGAGCTGGCCGCCCGCGCCCGCTTTGTTTTCCACCACAATCCGCTGACCCAAGGCATTGCCGACCTTGTCGGCGATGAACCGGCCCGGCAGATCCGTGGGGCCGCCCGCGCCAAAACCGATCACCAGCCGGATGGGTTTGTCGGGAAAGGCGTTTTGCGCGACTGCATTCAACGCGAATGCGCCGGCTACCAGCGCTGGAATCCATCGAAAAGATTCATTCATCATGCTGAACTTTCAAAGAGAGATACCGGCGCAATTGAACCAAGGAATCGGTCGGAAAGCTTCGATCAATTCTTGTAGGACGGATCCAGGCGCTCCACCAGCCGCAGCAGCGCCGGCCACTCCGCCAGCGACAAAGACGTTGCGGGGCCGGCCGCCTGTGCGCGCGTCTTTTTGCTCACTTCCTCGGGCGGGTAGACCAGTTCCTGTCCGCCGGCCATACCCTTCACCTGCGCCTCGCAGGCCCGCTCCAGCGTAAAGAGCGAACTGAACGCGGCGGGGATGGTGGGCCCGGTGACGAGGAGGCCGTGATTGCGCAGGATCATGATGGGCTT
>CAIUKQ010000381.1 GCA_903899705.1 uncultured beta proteobacterium | reverse complement strand
GGCCATGAATTCCTTGGGACGGCGAATGTCCTCCGAATACAGCACCAGCACCCCGGTGTGGGGATCCTCGACCAGGTACTCGGTGAAATCGGCGAGATCAAGGCCGGCTTCATTGCCCGTGGTCATCACATAGGAGATCGCCATGAGGCGCGCCTCGGCAGCGCGCTGCATGTGGCCGATCATGCCGCCACTCTGGCCGACAAAGGCCACGCCCGGTTTTGCGCCGGGCTGCCACTTCTTCGCCGCATTGGCAAACAGCATGTGGAGCGCAAAGCCATCGACATTGTTGGAATAACCCAGGCAATTCGGACCGACGATGGCAAGTCCGCCTTCGCGCGCGGTTTTCGTGACCTCGGCCTGCACATCGTGCTGGCCCGTTTCGGCAAAGCCTGCCGCAAACACGAGAGCGGCACCCACCTTGCGTTGCACGCATTCGGAAACGGCGTCTTTCACGCCTGCCGCAGGCAGGGTGAAAACCGCCAGGTCGACGCCCTCGGGCAGGTCCAGCGGACTGGCCAGCAATTTGCGGCCGTCAATGGGTTCGGGATTACGGCCCACCAGATAAATCTCGCCCTGGAAATTGTTGGCCTTCAGCCCGTTGAGAATATTCTGCCCGGCGGAGCCGGGACGCGCGGACATGCCGATGATCGCGACCGATTTTGGCCGCATGACTTTGGCGACTGCCTTGGGACCGCGCGCCAGGGCTGACAGGTCCGTGATTGCTCCACTCATTTTTCTATCGACTCCAAAGTTATGAATTCAATGCAATTGCTAACCAATGATTAATTGTCGGGTTGGAACATCAAAAGGTTGGTGCCATCCTCGAGCGGCATCCAGAAAGGCTTGACCTTCATGCCCACCTTCAGGTCTTCTTCCTTGCAGTTCACCATGTTGGCGATGTGATTTACGCCGGCGCCTTCGAAGGTCACGCAGGCCACGGCATAGGGCTCCACCGCGCGGAACCGGTCGGTGCCGCGATAGGTCACGGTATAGGAAAATATTTCCCCCTTGCCCGAGATCTCGCGCCACTCGACATCGCCCATCCTTCCGGTAAAGATGCTGGTGGGCCTGGGGAAATGCTGGAATTTCTTCGCCGACTTGCAGTACTGGATCACAACCTTCTTGTCGCGCGTGCCATCCCAGAAGGGCTTGGCGAATCCATAGGAACGGATCTCGCGCTTGAGGCTCAGCGTGTCATTGAGGGGTCTGGTTTCTTTGTTCATGTCGTCCTCTGTCTCGTTGCTCTATCTCGTACGATTCATCGTGGTTTTCGTGGTTTTTTCTGCGCGGGGATCTACAAGGGGGGAAGCATCCCCCCTTGTTCTCCACTACTCTCCGGGCACAAGGACGAGGGCCGCACTCGTGCCCCAGTTCCTGCCGTAATTGATCCAGCCGATGCCCGTATTGAGCGCGTTCTTGATGTTTTTCATCTGGCGCTTGCCGCCCTCGCCCATCAACTGGCGCACCGATTCGATCAGGTTGTGCGAGGAACATGCCGCCTGTCCGGCGGAAATCTGGCCGCCACCAGTATTGAGCGGGAGATTGCCGCTGAACGACAGATCATTGTCGCGGATGAAATCGCAACCCTGCCCCTGCTTGCAGAAGCC
This sequence comes from uncultured beta proteobacterium, assembly GCA_903899705.1. GTDB lineage: Bacteria > Pseudomonadota > Gammaproteobacteria > Burkholderiales > SG8-39 > 2-02-FULL-62-17. The sequence continues at coordinate 11,847 of CAIUKQ010000381.1, read as the reverse complement.
GAAGTTCTCGTACTGCAACATGATGGCGATGATGAAATCGTCATAGGGATGGAAGGAGGCCACATCCTTGATGCCGATGCCGGCCTGCTTCAGTGCCTTGGCCCCCGCCGCCTGATGGCCGGAGAGGGACGTATCCACCAGGTTCATCGCGCCGCCGTAGTTGGTGCGCTCGCCGTAACCGATGGGGATGACTGTTTTCGTCAGACCTTTTTTCTTCGCCATGGCCTTGCTCATCATGATGAGGCCCGCGGCGCCGTCGGCCGGCATCACGCAATCGAGCAGGCGGATGGGATCGGCGATCATTCGTGAATTCATGTAATCGTCGATGGTGATGGGTTTGCGCAATTTCTCGCAGGCGTTCTCATTCATCACCGCGTGATTGCGCTGCGTCACAGCCAGCTTGCCCAGCATTTCGTAATCCAGTCCGAACTGGGATTCATAGCGCTTGGAGAGCAGACCAAATGCGCCCGGCGGCCCCATCAGGCCATAGGGCTCAATCCATTCGCGCCGGTAGCTGCGCTCGGTGGTGTTGTTTTCGCGCCGCCCGGTGTCGGCAAACAGCAGGAAGGCGATGTTGCACAGGCCCGCGTCGATGGCCATCGCGGCACGCGCCACGCTGCCCGCGGCCGAGCAGCCGCCGATGTGTACCTGTTCGCAGAAATCCACCTCGAGGCCCAACTGATCGGCCGTGGTCTGCGCCCAGAACACGTTGCCGGCACCCGTGCTCGTAAGACCAGCGAGCACCAGACCGTCGATCTCGGCTTTCTCGATGCCGGTCTTGACCAGCAGCGATTCGAGAATCTCCGCATCGAGCACCCAAACATCCCGGTCGCTCATGTCCATCACCTTGGTCTCGGCGTAGGCCACGATGGCCGAATCGCGCAAGCTCATGTTGCTTCTCCTTTTATTTCACTGCGTTGACTGCCGAATTGCGTTTTATTCACAACCATTTGATTTTATTGATAATTTTACATCACGAGGAGGTCTGCGGCGCCGGCGCCTTCCATCCCATGGCCTCGTTGTATTCGCGCTTGATTTCCTCGGGCTGGCCGATCAGCCACACGAACTCGCGCATGCCCGTCATGCCCAGCGTCGAGTTGCCATTACGCGATTCGACGCGGTCGAACTCCTCGCGCGACAATCCTTCCACCAGCGGTTTTCGTCCGGGGATGGGCAGCGTGAGGCAGCGATTGGTTTCCTCGTCGCGGACCACCGCCTTGGGGTCGCCGCCCGCCTTGACCACATCAACGTCGGAGAGGAAACGCTTCCTCATCATGACAATGCCCTTGTCGCTCAGGCCGAGATGCTCCCCTGTGCGGTCGGCAATGGCGCCCTGACCTACCCAGGCGACGTAATCCTGATTCATGGTGTGGGAGGTAATCCAGCGTCCGGTGTCCTCGTCGCGAACCGGACTGGTCCAGTATGGAATGCGCTTCTGCACATAGGGCTCACAATCATGCGGCACGCGGTTGAAGAACCAGCCCACCGACAGCGTGGTGTGGTCATCAACCGGAACGCGCCACTCGAAGTGGCTGCCGGTGAACAGCGCATGCGGCCAGAGGCAGACTCGGCCGATTGTCCACAGCGGATGTTTCTCGTCCGTGTCCTCGCGGATGCGTTTATAGACCATGCCGTAATCGAATTCGTCGAAATCGACTTTGAGGTGTTTCGGGCCATAGGGCGCGCCCGCACCCTTTTTCTGCCGGATGGTCCAGTTCTCGTGCATCCATTCGAAATGCACCGGATCGATGGAATTTTCCTGGCACTGAAACCAGTTGCAGGGCACTTCGGTGAACACAATTTGCACGAAGCCGTTGGCCCAGGTGAAGGGTTCCCAGTTGGGCACGAGGGGCGCGGGTTCCGGCCCCATGTAGGCCCAGACCAGCCCGGCATGCGCGGCGGCCCGATATGCCTTGACCTTCGCCTGCACCTTGCCCTGGAACTCGGGGCGGACCGTCTCCTCGAAAGGACGTTCGATGGCATCGCCCGTGTGGTCGTACAGCCAGCCGTGATAGTTGCAACGCAAACCGACTTCCTCGACAAAGCCGTAGGAAAGGTCCGCGCGCCGGTGCGCGCACTGGCGGTCGACAAGGCCGTAGTTGCCGCTGAAATCCTTGTAGAGCACGAGGTCCTCGCCCATGAGGCGCACGGGCATTACCGCCTTGTCTTCGAGCTGGGCCACGGCGGCAATCGGATGCCAGTAGCGCCGCATGAGTTCGCCCATCGGCGTGCCCGGGCCGGTCTGCGTCAGTGTCTGATTTGTTTCCTGGTCCATGGTGCGGTAGGTGAATCCAAAAAAGTGGGGGGGGATCTGCGCATTGAAACACGGGTTCAGCCGTTTCCGGGACGCAGCAACCGACGCGTCTGTCGCGGCCGGGCGCTAGTATAACGGGCGCTGCGAAAACTCTGCCGGCACACCCCGGGGAACGACATTGCACTTTCCCTTTCGCGTTTTCGCTCCGGAGATCCGGCCAGCGCCAGCGGATTGAATCGGCGACACGACAAAGGCCCGGCACCCCGCTCGCTACAACCCCGCGAGTTTGGGCATGACCTCGTTTTTGAACAATTCGAGCGAGCGCAAGGTTTCGTCAAGCGTGAGATCACCGAACGCATACTGGCCCACAAGGTAATTGCTGCCGGTATAAACCAGCTGCTCCCTCAAGAACTCAGTCACCGTCGCCGGCGACCCCGCGATGCCCTGCCCCACCTTTTCCAGTTCGTCGTAGGTCGAGGGGCGAGGATGAGTGCCCGTGCGATTGCGAAGGTTGCGCAAAAAGGAAAAATTCGTCTCCCATACCGGATAGGCGCGCCGGGCAATCGCCACCGCCTCCGCATCGGTGGGCGCGACCACGATGAAACGTCCCAGGCCCATCAGCGGCAGCGGCCGCTCGCCGTGCGCCTCCTTCCACGCGGCGCGAAAACTGTCGTAGGCGATTTTGGTATCACGCGGGTTGTCCAGTTCAATCGCGTGCAGGCCCCGTTTCGCGGCGCGCGCCGCGGATTCCGGCGCATGCACGCCATACCAGATCGGCGGATAGGGTTTCTGGCAGGTATCGAGGGCCATCGGCACATCGTCGAAATTGAAGAACTTTCCGTGGTAGGTCAAAGTCTTTTCGGTGAGGCCCTTGATGATCAGCTCAAGGGCCTCGTTGTAAATCGCCTGGGCATCGTCGGGATTCTGTCCAAAGTATTCGAGTTCGATGGGCGATGCGCCGCGACCGAAACCCATCTCCAGCCGCCCGCCGCTCATCTGATCGAGCATGCAGATTTCCTCGATCATGCGGATGGGGTGGTACAGGGGCAGCGCCCAGATCATCGGCCCGAAACGCAGTCGCTTCGAGCGTTGCGCCACCGCTGCAAGGAACACGCTCGGGCTTGCCGCCATGCCCAACGGCGTCTGATGGTGCTCGGCGATGTGATAGGCGTAGAAGTCGTTCCGGTCATAAAACTCCACCAGCTTGAGGCGCGCCTCGTAGTATTCAGGCAGCGGCAGATGGGAACGGTCGACGTGATCGAATACACCGAATTTCAAGATGGATGTCCTGGATGTTTAATTGTCAAAACGATAATGGTCAAAACCATGGGAGTTCAAGCGCGGATCATTCGGCCTTGATATCGGCGGCCTTGACGACGCGCGCCCATTTCTCTGTTTCCTGCCGGATGAAGGTGGTGAAACTTTCGCTCGAACCGCCAATGGGCTGAATGTCCTGCGCCGCAAACTGTTTCCTGACATCCGGCATGGCCAGGACTTTCTGCGATTCCTGATTGAGGCGATCGATGACCGAGCGCGGCGTCGACCCGGTGGTGTTAAGGCCGAACCACAGGCCGGCATCGAAGCCCGCCACACCCACGGACGCCAGCGTCGGCACGCCCGGCAGCGAAGCCACGGGCTCGCGCCCTATGGATCCCAATGCAATCAGCTTGCCCGCCTTGATCGGGCCGATAACCGATGCAGCAGGCGTAAAGAGCAGCTTGATGTGGCCCGCCATCAGGTCGATCTGCGCCTGGCCGCTGCCTTTGTAGGGAACGTGAGAGAGCTTCACCCCGGTTGCCAGATTGAACAATTCGCCGTAGAGATGCGTGACAGTGCCCGTCCCCGCCGATGCGTAGGAAATGGCCCCGGGATTCGCTTTGGCCTGTGCAATGAGTTCCTTCACGCTGGCCGGCGCGGAGGGGTGTCCGGCCAGAAGACCGGGCGTTTCGGCGAGCAAAACCACCGCGGCAATGTCCTTCTGGAAATCAAAATTCACCTTGAACAGGCTGGGATTGATGCTGTTCGCGATGGTCGAAAGCAACAGGGTGTGGCCGTCGCCCGGCGCGCGTGCAACGGCCTCGGCTGCGATGCTGCTGCCGGCGCCCGATCGATTTTCCACCACCACCTGCTGGCCGATGGTCTCCGACATCTTCACCGCAAGTTGCCGCGCAATAATGTCGGCTGTACTGGCAGCGGGAAATCCCACCAGGATGTGAATCGGCTTGTTTGGAAAATCCGCCTGCGCGCAAACCTGAACCGGCAGCGACGCCACCAGGATTGCGAAAGCCCGTTGCCCGTGGAGTTTCATGCAGCCCCCTTTTTGATTGATTTCATTGTCGATAATCCCGACGGAGCGTTCCGTCAGGCCCTGACCCGGCTATTCGGGCTTGATGCCGGCGTTCTTCACTACGTCGCGCCACATGAGGGTTTCGGCAACGATGCGCTTCTGAAACTGTTCCACCGTCTCCTTCATCGGCAGTATGCCGCCCGCGGCAAGCTGTTCCTGGGCTTTGGCGTTGTCGAACGCCTGGGAAATATGGCCGTTGAGCGTCTGCACAATGTCGCGGGGCGTTCCGGAGGTCGCGAAGATGCCAAACCAGTTGGTGACGTCATACCCTGTCAGGCCGGCTTCTGCGAACGTGGGCGCGTCCGGCAGCGCGGCAAGGCGCTTCGGCGCGGCCACCGCCAGCACTCTCACCTGCTTGGCCGCCAGCTGGGCCCGGACCGAACCTATCCCCAGAAAGGATAGCTGAATGCGACCGGCTCCAAGGTCGATGGCCGCTGGCAATCCCCCTTTGTAGGGCACATGCTCCATTTTCACACCGGTCATGTAGGAATACACCTCGGCCGCAAGGTGCGGCATGGTCGACTGGCCGGCCGAGCCGTAATTCACCGTGCCGGGATTGGCCTTGACGTATTCGGTGAACTCCTTAAGTGTTCTGACCGGCAGCTTGTCGTAAATGGCGAAAAGACTTGGCACCTCGCCCACCGTCGCGACGGGAGTGATGTCTTTCAGCGGGTCGTAAGGCAGGTCCTTCGTGATCCAGGGCGCTATCGAAATGTTGCCCACGTTGACGATGACGAGCGTGTACCCGTCCGGCGGCAACTTGGCCACATAGGCGATGGCGGTGGCACCGCCGGCGCCGGGCCGGTTCTCCACAATCATGGGCTGGCCGAGCGTGCGCGCGATGCTCTCCGACAGGATGCGGGTCATGATGTCGGTGATGCCCCCCGGCGCGCTGGTGACCACCATGCGGATCGGCTTGTTCGGGAAGGGCTGCGCGAGCAGCTGCGCCGAGGCCATTGAAAGCACCGCCCCGCAAATCAGGGCACTCAGTCCCGCATTTCGCATTGCGCTCTCCTCATTCATTGCCGGCGATGATGTCGCCGGCTCTCCACGGCCAGATCTATTCCGGCTTGATGCCGGCGTTCTTCACAACATCGCGCCATTTGGTATGGTCGGAGATGATTCGCTTCTGGAACTGTTCCACGGATTCGCGCATCGGCACAATGCCCGCGGTTGTCAGTTGCTCCACCGACTTCGGATTGTCGAACGCCTGACCGATGTGATTGTTGAGCATCAGGATGATGTCACGGGGCGTACCGGTCGGCGCAAGCACGCCAAACCAGTTGGTCACTTCGTAGGCGGGAAGGCCTGCCTCTGCAAACGTCGGAACATTGGGAATTGCCGGAATCCGCTTGGGCGCGGCAACTGCCAGGATGCGCACCGTACCGGCTGCAAGCTGGGCCCGCACCGAGCCCACACCGAGGAGCGACAGCTGGATCCGCCCGGCGGCAAGATCAACGCCCGCGGGCGCGGCCCCCTTGTAGGGAATGTGAACCATCTTGACGCCGATCATGTGCGCCAGGAGCTCCGCCGCCAGGTGCGGCATGGTCGCCGTACCGGCCGATCCGTAATTGATCGCCCCCGGATTGGCGCGGCAGTAATCAATGAATTCCTTCAGGGTTTTCACCGGCAGGCTGTCGGGGATGGCCACCACGCTGGGCACTTCGGCCACCGCGGCCACGCCCACCAGATCCTTGAGCGGATCGTAGGGAAGGTCCTTGGTGATCCAGGGCGCAATCGACGCGTTGCCCACATTGACGATCACCAGCGTATAGCCATCCGGCGTCGACTTGGCAACATATTGCACGGCCGTGCTGCCCCCGGCACCGGGTCTATTTTCCACGATCATCGGCTGGCCGATGCTGCGCTGGATATTCTCCGACATGATGCGCGTCATGATGTCGGTGATGCCGCCTGCGGCGGCCGTGACCACCATGCGGATGGGTTTGTTCGGATAGGCCTGCGCCGATGCGGGCAGCGATGCAGTTGATAATAGCAATGCGGATAATGACAATGCCGCGAACGCGCCACTCACACTCAATATGCCGTGTCTGTGCTTCATGATTCCCCCAAAATCTTCGATGAATGGACCTGTTTCCAGGCCCGGCAAAATTTCTAACGGGATCAAGTCCCCCGCATCGCTTCCCAAATGCGCTGTGGTGTCGCCGGCATGTGAAAGTTCCTCACGCCGGCCGGCACCAGAGCGTCATTGATCGCGTTCATCACCGCGGCAAGCCCGCCCACGGTGCCGCACTCCCCTGCGCCCTTTACGCCCAGGGGATTCGTTTTCGTCGGCACCGGATGGCTGCCGATGTCAAAGTTGCACAAATCCGCCGCACGCGGCATGGCGTAGTCCATGAAGGAACCGGACAACAACTGGCCGCTTTCGCCGTCATAGGTGACAAGTTCCATCAGCGCCTGCCCCGCGGCCTGTGCAATGCCGCCATGTACCTGGCCATGCACCAGCAACGGATTCAGCTCGACCCCGACGTCATGTACCGCCGTATAGCGGGTGAGTTCTATGGTCCCGGTTTCGGGATCGATCTCCAGCTCACAAACATGGCAGGTATTGGGAATGTTCTGAACCTTGGTCGTCCACGTGGCGGTTTCGTATAAACCGATTTCGATATCCGGCGGCAGCTTTGCGGGATTGAATGCCGTCTTTGCCACATCGATGAATTTCACCTTGCGGTCGGTGCCTGCCACCTTGTAATTGCCGTCGCCGAACTCGATGTCCGCGGGCGCCGCCTCGAGAATATGTGCCGCAATGCGCCGGCCCTTCTCGATCACCTTGTCCACGGCAAAGAAAACGGCACCACCACCAATGGTCGCAGTGCGCGCCGCGCCGGTGCCCGTGCCCCAGGAGAGTTTGTCCGTGTCACCCTCCTGCACGCGGATCGATTCGGCCTCAAGACCCAGCCGCTCGGATACGATCTGGGTGTAAATGGTTTCGTGGCTCTGGCCACCGGCGGTTGAACCGACCAGCACCGTCACATTGCCGCCCGGATCAAACCGGATTTCCGCGGTTTCAGGCGAAGGTCCGGCGGAAGGATCGACGCTCTGGGATATGCCCACGCCGTGCAATGTGCCGCGTGCCTTCGCTTCGGCTTTCCGCTTGGCAAATCCGGCGTAGTCCGACAATTTCAGACACTTGTCCAGAACCGCTTCAAAGTCGCCGCAGTCGTAACTCGAACCATTCGGCAACTTGCAGGGCATGGCGCTGGCGGGAATCAGGTTGCGCCGACGAATCTCCGCCGGATCAATTTTCAGGTCGCGCGCCGCCATGTCGATGATGCGCTCCAGCACATAGGTGCCGGGGGTGCCACCGGGCGCGCGATAGTTGGATACCGGCACCGTATTGGTCAGAACCGCCGTGCCGCGCCCATGCACCGCCGGCGTCGTGTAGACACCGACTGTCGAATCGGCAATGCCGCGGGTCGACAGAAAGCCGATCATGGTGATGTAAGCGCCGAGGTTGTTGTTCGAGGACAGACGCATGGCCAGGAATTTGCCGTTTGCATCCAGCCCCAGTTCCGCATGCACATCCATGTCGCGGCCCTGATCATCGGCGAGCAGGCCTTCGCTGCGCTCGCAGGTCCATTTCACCGGCCGACCCACGCGCCGCGCCGCCCATACCGCCACCGGCACTTCGGGATACAGGCCGCCCTTCATGCCAAACGAACCACCCACATCACCCGCGATCAGCGTCATGTCGTGTTCGGGCACATTGAAGATATCCTGCGTCATCAGCGTGCGCCAGATGTAGGGGCGCTGCATGCAGGCGTAGACCGTGAAATGGCCGCGCCCTTCGTCGTAATGCGCCACCACCGCGCGCGGCTCGATGGCATTGGCCGATACGCGGGTGACCGGAAAATAGTCCTTTACCACGTGCGCCGCCCTGGCCATGGCCGCATCGACCGCCGCGGCATTGCCCAGCTCGACGTGCAGCGGCTCGTTGTTGGCGCAGTCCGGCCAGAGGATCGGCATGCCCGGCTGATTGGCCGCAGCTGTCGAGGTCACCGTCGGCAGCACCGCGTATTCCACTTCAATGGCTTCCGCCGCATCCTTCGCCTGATTGACCGACTCTGCAATAACCACCGCCACCGACTGCCCGATATGCCGGACACGATCGCGCGTCAGCGCCGGGCGCGGCGGCCGGTACATGGGGGAACCATCGCGACGCTTGAAAGGCGACATGCCGCCCAGGCGTCCCAGCCCTTCGGCCTCGTAATCCGCACCCGTCAATACTTCAAGCACACCCGGCATCGCCTTCGCGGCCGTGGTATCGATGCTGACGATATCGGCATGCGCATGCGGCGAGCGCAGGAAATAGGCGTGGCAAACCCGATCGAGGAAAACATCGCTCGTGTAGCGCCCCTTGCCTTTGAGCAGGCGCGGAGCCTCGACCTGGGTGACAGGCTGGCTGATTGCGTAACGGGCCATCGGGGCGCTCTTTCCTTGAATCGCTTCAGAGAGTCGCGGATTATGCCACCCGTCTAAAAAGCCCGAAGCCATGCCCCCGGGAAAATGCACCTTATATGGCGCAATGCCTGTTTATGCACGATCAGCTTAGAGTTCGGCACTGCCCGGATCGATATCTGCGCCAACAAGCCCGGTCGAACGCCGGATCCGCCGCAATCGTTGCAACCGTCTTGCAACCGTCCGACCGGCACGATCCGCTGCACGATCAATCGCGGTATACAAATCCGATTGAACATCTTCGATCACCACGGAAGACGCACCGGGAAAAGCCACCTGAATAAAGCACAGTTTGTCCACCCCACCCCTCGGACCGTTTTCGTCGCTCAATCACACAGAAATCCCCTTTGGACCGTATTGCATGGACCCCAGGGCGAAACGCAACCGTCTTTCGGTATGCTCGCGAATCGCGTCGGTAAGTTTGAATCCCCTTGTCTGAATGTCGATCTGCATCACGCTGCTCCTCTCGCCCGGTTTGAATGAAAATTTATTTCCTGCGAAAGGCATTCTGACGATTGCAAAAAGATCCAACAAATCTAATATAATTTACCAATAGTTCCATTTTTTCTAATGATCACGGATCATGGCATCGCTCAACTTCAAGCATCTCCGCTATTTCTGGGTGGTCGCAAAATCCGGCAGCATTGCGCGGGCGAGCGAACAGCTGCACGTGACCCCGCAGTCAATCAGTGTCCAGCTTCGCGATCTGGAACAGTCGCTGGGCGCCGAACTTCTGCGGCGATCCGGTCGCGGCCTTGAGGTCACCGAAACCGGGCGGCGCATCCTCAGTTACGCCGAGGAAATTTTCAGCCTCGGCAACGAGTTGATGGATGTCGCCCGCGACCAGACGGCGGACAAACGCCTGCCTTTCGTGATCGGCATCGCGGATTCGGTGCCGAAGTCAGTGGCGTATCGGATCATTGAGCCCGCATTGCGGCTGGACGAACCCTTGCGCCTGATCTGCCGAGAAGGACGGCTCACCACCCTGCTTGCGGAGCTTTCCGTGCATCGGCTGGACATAGTCGTTGCCGACCGGCCGATGCCCACGGATTTGAATGTGCGCGGCTACAGCCATCTGCTTGGCTCCAGCGATATCACGGTATTCGGCGCCCCCGGGCTAGCACGGTCGCTACCCGGCAAATTCCCCGCGATTCTGAATGACGCGCCCTTTCTGATGCCCGGGGAAGGCGTGGCGGTGCGACAGAAGCTGATTCAATGGTTTGAAGAAAGCGATCTTCATCCGCGCGTGGTCGGAGAATTCGACGACAGCGCCCTGCTCAAGTCCTTCGGCCAGGCGGGTGCCGGCCTGTTCGTCGCGCCAACGGCGATTGCAAGCTACGTATCCACGCAGTACGGCGCCCAGCCCTTGGGCCGCATCGGAACGGTTGTTGAGCAGTTCTATGCGATCACCACCGAGAGACGCCTCAAACATCCGGCCACGGTCGCCATGAATCAGGCGGCACAGCAGGATTTGTTCGGGGCTGCGCGGAAAAAAACCGGGAAACCGGGATCGACGGCAAAACGTCGAAACGCCAGGAGTTGAGCCCATCATCAGTATTTTGCGAAGTATCCGCATTGTTAATTCTGTTTTTATCAACCATTGAAAAGCGCTAGGGTGGGGGTTGATTGATCAATTTTCCAAAGGCAAATCTGATGAAACTCTTCCCCATACTTGCTCTGGCCCTGACACTTGGCTTTACCATGCCCGTCTCCGATGCCGAAGCAGCCAAACGTCTTGGTGGCGGCAAATCCGCCGGTATGCAACGACAGATGGGCACGCCCGACAAATCTCCCAACGCAACCGCAGTGCCCGCGCAAGCCGCAAGCGCAAAAGCGCCTGTGGCGGGAGCCGCTGCAGCGGCTCCCCGGTCATCGTGGATGGGACCGCTTGCCGGCCTGGCCGCCGGTATCGGACTGGCGGCACTGGCCTCGCACTTCGGTTTCGGCGAAGAGCTGGCTTCCATGCTGATGATCGGCTTGGTCGTCATGGCGGTGATGGTTGTCATCGGCATGATCATGAGGCGTCGCGCAGGCGGCCAGCAACCGGCAATGGCCGGCATGGGTGCGAGCGCAGGCGGCGGAATGTTCAAAAACGGCACAGCCGACTCACCGGACGCGGCACCTTTGATGCGCACGCATGAAGTGGCCATGCCGGGTTCTGCGGCGAGCCCGTCGAACCTGGCTCCCGCCGGAAACATCCCCGCTGATTTCGACGCGCCCGCCTTTGAGCGCAACGCCAAGATCAACTTCATCCGCCTGCAGGCCGCCAATGATGCCGGCAACATCGACGACATCCGGGAATTCACCACTCCGGAAATGTTCGCCGAGTTGAAGATGACTATCTCTGAACGTGGCGCCGCCGTGCAGCACACCGACGTGATCAGCATCAACGCCCAGGTCCTCGACGTGGCAGAAGAGGCCGCTCGCTATGTGGTCAGCGTACGCTTCACCGGCGTGGTGAGCGAAGGCCCCGACCAGCCCTCCGAATCCATTGACGAAATCTGGCACCTGGTCAAGCCGCGTGAAGGCCGGGGCGGCTGGCTGCTCGCCGGGATACAGATGGGCAACAACTAGGGAAAACAAGTCGGTTATCAAATCCCTGCAAATCAGCGTTTCCCTCTGAAATGGGGGAGTTACGAGGGGGCGTAAGCCGAATGGTACTTACTTAATCTTTTTCGGGTGTCCATGTTTGCGGACATGCTCTGTAATTGTGGCGCGTGGTTTGTCCATTGTCGGATAGTTTTTAGGTCGTCGCTTGATTGCTCGT
>CAIUKQ010000380.1 GCA_903899705.1 uncultured beta proteobacterium | reverse complement strand
CTGCTGGTCAGGGCGGGCGGCGCAGAGGTGACGCGCGTGCACTCGGGACGCAGCCGCCAGGACATGCTGGCAACGACCCATCGTCTATTCATCCGGGACCAGTTCCTCGACACCTTCGACAGCCTTGCCCGCCTCCGGGAAGGACTGCTCGCTCTCGCGGACCGCCATCAGGGCGATCTGGTCCCCGCCTATACGCACAATGTCCAGGCTCAGCCCACCACCTTCGGGCACTACCTTCTTGCGTTCGCCGCGGCGCATGAACGCACCGCGACGCGCATGCGCGAGGCCTGGGCGCGCGTCAACCTGTCTCCATTGGGGGCCGGCGCCCTTGGAACGTCGAGTTTCGCGATCAACCGGCCCCGACTGGCAGAACTGCTGGGCTTCGACGGCGTGGTGGAGAATTCCCTGGACGCCAACCATGTCGCCCCCTGCGACATGAGCGTGGAGCTGGCGGGCATTGTGGCCTCCGGCGCCCTCTCAGGCGACGCGCTCATCAACGATATCCTCGGGCAGTACCGGCAGGCCACGCCGTGGATCACGCTGCGGGAGGGCGGATTGACCGGCCCCAGCACCATCATGCCGCAGAAGCGCAATCCCATCGTGCTGGTGGCCGCGCGGCACCTGGCGAGCAACGTGCTCGGGAATGCACAGGCCTGCCTGTTCGTGGCACACAACATCGGAACGGGGCTGCTTGAACATCGCGGCAATGAAGCGCTCATTGCCCTGCAATCGGTGGCGAAATTTTTCGACATGCTGAATGCCGCCGTTCGATCGCTGAACCTGAACGTCGAACGCGCGCGCGCCGAAATCGACGCGGATTATTCAACCACCACCGAACTCGCCGATATCCTCCAGCGCGACGCCGGCGTTCCGTTTCGCACCGGCCACCACTTTGCTTCGGAACTGGTGAACTATGGCCGCGGGAAGGGACTCAAACCTTCCCAGATACCTTATGCGGAAGCCGAGCGAATCTATTCGGAATTAGCAACGAGTGCGCCCCATTCAGACACCCGGTTTCCCCTGACTGAAGTACGTTTCCGTGAAGCGTTAAGCGCGGACAATATGATTCGCTCAAGCCGCGGACTGGGTGGGCCCCAGCCGTCTGAAGTCACGCGCATGCTGGAGGTTCACAACCGCCGACTGCGGGATGACCGGGCATGGCTGATTCGCCGTCGCGATCATCTTTCCCATGCCAGCCATTTGCTGGACAAAGCGTTCATTCTCCTGCGAAAGTGAGCGGCGACCGAAACAGGGAAAATGCCCGCGAATTCGCTTTCGTGCTCAGGTAAGCTCTAAAAACTGAATTTTTGCAGCCCCCCAACGGTTCATCATTAATCCTTGATTGCACAGGGATTAGTGCCCCCAGAAAAACAGACTGCACAATGGCTCAATCGCGTATCACCCTGCTTGTTCCGGATCTTCCCAGACGTTCGGAAATCGAGCCATATTTGAAAGAAATTGACGAGGCCCGCTGGTATACCAATTTCGGTCCGCTTTGCGAGCGCCTGGAGTCGGGCCTGCGCGCAACGTTCCCGAAGCCGTACCCCGCGCTAACGACAACGGTCAATGGCACCCTTGCGCTGGAACTCGCGCTGGCGTCCATGCATCTGCCCCAAGGCGCGCGCGTGTTGATTCCGGCGTTCACCTTCGTTGCAACCGCATCGGCCGTGATTCGGGCCGGGTTCAATCCGGTGATTGCGGACATTGATCCATCATCCTGGCTTCTGACACCGGCGATTGCCCGATCCGCAATGCGACAAGGGCGCATTGATTGCGTGATTCCGGTTGCTGCACTGGGTTGCCCGGTACCTGCCGATGAATGGGATGAGTTCTGTGCGGGCACAGGCATCCCCGTGCTTGTGGATGCCGCCGGTGCCTTTGGCAACCAGATGCCGGGCGAGCGAATTGCGCTTGCTTTCAGCCTTCATGCAACCAAGGCTTTCGGAATTGGCGAAGGGGGCCTGGTTGTATCGCGTGAAGACGCTTTGATTGAACAGGTGCGGCAGCTGTGCAATTTCGGCATCGACTCGTCCAGCGGTCTGGCGCCTTTCGCCGGCACCAATGCAAAGATGAGTGAATTTCACGCCGCTGTGGGCCTCGCGTCCCTGAATCGCTGGGCAGCGCGCCGACGCATGAGGGAGGCGCTGCACCGGCGCTATTGCTCGGAATTGATTCGCTCCTGCCCGGGAATCACAATGCAGACCCGGCCCTCCGACGGCTCGTACACCATTTTGCAGGTGCTTCTGCCTGCTCTTGCAGATCGGGACGATGTGGCTGACCACCTTGCCATCCAGAACATCGAAACGCGGGCCTGGTATCTCCCCCTGCTGCCACAGCATCCGGCCTATGCGGGGGTCGGAAAATGTGAAATACCGGTTGCGCGGGAACTCGCACCGCGCATGCTGGGGCTGCCCTTTCATCTGGACCTTTCGGAAGAGGACATCAGCCGGGTGTGCACGAGTCTTGCGGACGCACCCGGACTCAACTCGCGACATCCAAAATGACCATGAACAATGCTCCTTCACTGCTCGAACCGCTATTGCGACCCGCCCGTGAGGCGCCCGCCAACCTGCCTCCACACAATATTCTTGGCCGGCCGCTTTTTTTCTTTCACCACGATCAGCGCTGACGTCCCACTTCATTCCGCTCATGTTGCCGCTTGAGCTTGAT
>CAIUKQ010000379.1 GCA_903899705.1 uncultured beta proteobacterium | reverse complement strand
CTGCGCGCGTCGCAGCGTGGGCGCTGCCGTGGTATTCGCGGCAGGTTTCGCCGAGGTCGGAGAAGAAGGCATGGCCGCTCAGGCGGCGCTGGTGGGCGCATTGATGCGCTCGCGCGAAGACATCACCGAAATCGACATCAATCCGCTGATGGCCCATCCGTCGGGCGTGGTGGCCCTTGATGTAATGTTGGTAAGCGAATCGACCCGCTGAAGAGCCGCGACTGAACCGAATTTTCTTGAAAGCAATGAAGGAATCTCCATGGACATGAATTTCACCGAAGAACAGAACATGCTGCGCGAGAGCGTCAACAAGCTCATGGACAAGCACGCGCCCGTCGAAAAGATCCGCCAGTGGGACAAGGAACGCGTCTATCCCTATGAGCTCTACGACGCCTGGGTCGAAGCCGGCCTGCTGCGCATGCCGTTCCCCGAAGCCTATGGAGGCCTGGGTGGCAATGTGGTCGACATGATGATCATCAACGAGGAACTCGCCTACCGCAGCGCCGACCTTTCCATGTGCTATGGCGGCAACATTTTCTGCGGCCTGAATCTGGTGCACAAGGGCTCGGAAGAACAGAAAAAGCTCTGGCTGCCGAAGCTGCTGGACGGAAAGGTCCGTTTCTCGATTTCCATGTCCGAGCCCGATGCCGGATCCGACATCGGCGCAATGCGCACCAACGCCCGCCGCGACGGCGACGACTACATCATCAACGGCCAGAAACTGTGGGCGACCAGCGCCGGTGTGAAGGACAACATCATCAACTGCTATGTGAAGACAGACACCAAGGCGCACTACCGCCAGGGCATGTCGTTGTTTCTCATCGAAAACGACCGGCCCGGCGTGAAGTTCCGCAAGCTGGACATGCTGGGCCGCCGTTCAGCTGGCACCTATGAAGTCTTCTTCGACGACGTGCGCGTTCCCGCCAGCCATCTGATCGGTGGCGAGAACAAGGGCTGGGACGTTGTCATGGCGGGCCTGCAGGTCGAGCGCGTGGTGTCCGCAGCGGGCTCGGTGGGCGCCGGCATGGCCATCGTCGACCTCGCCATACAGTTCGCCAAGGACAGAAAACAATTCGGAAAACCCATTGGCAACAATCAGGCCATCGCCCACATGCTCGCCGATATGGCCACTGAAGTGGAAGCCGCGCGCACCCTCACCTGGCGCGCCGCGTCGCTCGTGGCCGAAGGCAAACCGGCGCTTCGCGAAATCACCATGGCCAAGCTCTACGCGAGCGAGGTTTATGTAAAGGTCGCTCAAAGCGGCATGCAGGTGATGGGCGGCTACGGCTACAACGCCGAGTTCGACATGGAGCGGTACTTTCGCGACAGCCGCGCGGCCACCATCGCAGCGGGCACATCGCAGATTCAGCGCAACCTGCTGGCGAACCTGATGGGATTCAAGGTCACCTGAAGCCGGCTGAAAAGTCCGGGGGCGGGTTGAGTCGCCGGGATCACCAGCCCGCATCGCGGGCTCAAGCTTCCAGCGCGATGTGTCTTCGAAGCACCCGATAGCGCTCGTCGCCGTCGCCGCCGAACACCGGATCGTGCCTATGCGGCACCGCCTTACTGACCGCTTCCCAGTCCTCGGCGGTCAGCGCCTCGGCGGCCCGGGGAAGAACATCTTCCTCTTCCTTCGCGATATGGTTGCCGTAATAGACAAGGTAGGTCGCGGCGGCAATTTCGATCTCGCCCCTTGAAACGACCGTGTCATTCTGAACGGCATTGAGCAGGCTGCGCAGTTTCTCACCGGCCTGCGCGATGACACGATGCTCCTGCGCAAGGCGCGCGAGCACCAAAGCGAGGTCCGGACAACGCCTGGCCATGCACGCGAAGGCAATGTCCTCGCGGGGATGATGCATATCATCCGAATAGTCGCGCAGGTAGGAAATGATGTCGAGCATCAGTTCAAGATTCGGCTCGCCACCGGAATGGAAGGCATCCAGTTCTTTTCGCAACAGTGCCAGCAGGCGGCTGAAATAAGAGTGGTCTATGTGCCAGGCTTCAACGGGATTGGTCATGGGAAATCCTTTCGCCTGTAGTTAAATACTTTCAGGCGATACAGGACTTGATGCAGGTCAACAGCCGGCCGCTTGCACCCGGATGCGGCTAAAAGGAAACCGACTTTGCAATGAAAAAGCCCGCTTGGGGCGGGCTTTGTTGTGACGTGCGGCGCAGGGTGGCGATCAGGCCGGGACGGCCTCGCTTTTCGCGCCCACCCGAATCCGCCCGATGACCTCATCGGTCGACTGCACGTCGCCGAAATAGGTGATGAAGTTGAGCAAACCGGCCTGGTGCTCCTCTTCCGTGAAGGACGCATTGCCATCCGAGACCATGATGGTGCGAAAACCGCGCATCATGCAGTCACGTCCGGTGGAATCGCAGCACACATTGGTAGCGACACCGGTGATCAGAACCATTTCCGTGCCGTGGCGGCGAAGCACTTCTTCGATGTTGGATGCGCCCTGGATGAAGGCGCTGTAGCGCTTTTTGATGACACGCTCGTCCTCGGGCTTCACATCCATGTCGGGCCAGAGCTTGAATCCCTCGCCATTGATGTTCATCGAACCCAGGCGTTTGCCCTGCGCCCGTTCGTGAAAAAGGGCGTGGAATGGCTCCCAGCCGTCGGTGCCGGGCGCTTCCGCAAGTGCTTGAATCCAAATGACTAATCCACCCGCCTGCCGGAGCTCTTTCGCGAGGCGATTGACGTTGGGGACGATGTCCGCGGAACCGTTGGCCGCCATCAGTTCGCCATCGGCCATGAAGAAGTTCTGCATGTCCACCACAACCAATGCAGTCTTTTTAGGATCAAAGGATTCGTAGGCATGGAGCTTGCCGCGGCGGGCAATGAGTTTCTTCTCCAGTTCTGGCGGGACGGCGAATGGCTTGTGCATGGCTGCTCCTCGGGTCGGAAATTGCTGTTGAGTGTATGCCCGGTTCCGTTCACCCGCAAGACGGTAACCCGGAAAGGCGGGAATCAGGTCACGCCGCCGCCTAAAAACACATGTTCAATGAATATCTTCAACCCCATGCCGATGAGGATCAGTCCGCCGGCGATATCCAGTCGTTTGCCCAGCAGTTCGCCAAGATGCCGTCCCGCAAGGTGCCCGGCAAACAAACCCAGAGCGCTCAGAAGGGCCGTCGTCACGCCGATGGTGACGATTGACAGCACCAGGGGCGCCTCAAGCATCGGAAGCATGACGCCGGCGGCAAGGGCATCGATGCTTGTCGCGATGGCGAGAATGGTCATGGTGCGCGGGCTGAAATCCACCTTGCGGGCATCGGCATCCGCCTCTTCGGGATCATGGGTGAATCCGTCCTTGAGCATCTTTCCGCCAATGAAGGAGAGGAGCAGCAGCGCGATCCAGTGATCCCATGCTTCGAGCATAGGGCCGATGCCGGCGCCAATCATCCAGCCCGCGAGAGGCATCAGCGCTTGTGCGCCGCCAAAGAAAACCGCGACCAGCACGACATGCCGGGTCTCTATCCGCTTCAGCGCCACGCCGCGGGCCGCCGACACCGCGGCCGCGTCCATCGCAAGACCAAAAGCCAGAAACAGAATGCTGCCAAATCCCATTGGCTGATACTAACCGCAAGTTCGCGGGGCGGAAAACACGATATTGCCGAAGACAGCACCGGGCAATGCCTGATCGGCCACCCCGATCAACTCACCATCAAATAGCCCTGCATTTCCTCGTGCTTGTCGCCGCAGAAGATATCGCACAGGAAATCGATCCGACCCTCCTGCTGCAGATTCAGGTGCAGTTGCGATATCTTGCCCGGAACAATATCGGCGCGCACATGCAGATCCGGCACGTTGAAACCCATGAACACATCGTCGGTGGTGAGCTCAAGAATCACGGATTCGCCCTTTTTGATCTCGATGACCTTCGGGTTGTATTCGAATTTCCTGGCTCGCACCTTGATGACCCGGGGGCTCTGTGCAACCGCGTAACCGCCCGCGAGGCCCAGCGCAATCACCGATGTCGAGGCGCCCAGAACGGCGCGCCGTCGTTTGCCGGCCCGATTCATGCCTTGACCACCGGCATTTCCGTGATCGCGAATTCCGCGCGCGGCACATTCGCCGTCACTTCGCGGAACCCCAGCCCTTTGTAAGGCTGGGCCGGGTCCCAGGCCAGCGGGGTGCGGTTCGGCTGCGAGTTGGGCGCCGGCAGCGCGAATATCAGGGATTTTGCCGAATGGTGGGCAATATGGCCCGTCATGTGATGATTCTCCTGGTGAATGTGGCCATAGAAGACCGTGACATTGGGATAGGGCATGAGCAGTTCGATCGCCCTGTCGCCATCGCGGGTGGCCCAATCCCATTTGGGCGCGAGGTCGAACAGGGGCCGGTGCGTGAAGACGACGATGCGTGCGTCATTGGGCTGGCGCTTGAGGTCGGCCTCCATCCATGCCAGTTGCTCGTCGCCGATCCGCGCCGCCGGATCCGAGACATTGTCGACCACGATGAAGTGCACGCCCTTGTGGTCAAAGCTGTAATGCGTCTCGCCGAAAAATTCCTTGAAGGCCTGGCCATTGTCCAGCGAGGCATCATGCTCGCCGGGCATGAAATGGATGTCGCCAACTTTCAGATCCGCCACGATGGCCTTGAATTCGGTCATGCGCTTGCGGCGCTCGGAGGGATCATCCGTGGTATGCGTCAGGTCGCCGGTGAAGACGATGAAATCAGGCGGCTTGGTAAGCGCATTGACCGCCGCAACCGCTTTTTTCAACGTCACCGCGGCATCCGGATTGGGGGGACCTTCGAAACCCCAATGCGTATCGGAAAGCTGGACAAAATAGAAGTCATCTAACGCCCGGGCGGAACTCATTGCGCCCATGTCGGCGCATCCCGCGACGAACACCGCCCCTCCCAGTCCGGCCAGTTTGAGGAAGTCGCGCCGGTCCAAACGTTGTTTCATGGGTCTCTCCTGAAGTTGGGATAAAGTGAAGTTCTTCATGCAAGACCCTGTCCGCCCCGGATTTATTCCCTGCGCCATGAATTTCCGAATTATTTGCCGGAACGGGAATAAATCCGGCCCGCCACCGGTATGCATGGATACCTGATCGGGAAATCCGGATTGACCGACGTCGACAAGAGACACAGCTTTGACCTTCTGATGCTGCCGCACATGGATGCCGCGTGGAATCTTGCGCGCTGGCTCATGCGTAACGACCACGATGCCGAGGACGTCGTGCAGGATGCCTTTGTCCGCGCGTGGCGTTTTTACGACGGGTTTCACGGCTCGCAAAGCCGTCCCTGGCTGCTTGCGATTGTGCGGAATACCGCCTACAGCTGGATGGAGAAGAACCGCAGCGGGCACGAAATGCCGGACGATGACCGGATCGATGAGAGGGTCGTGGAAATCGGGCCGGAGGCGCTGGCTATCCGTGGAGATGAAAAGCGGCGGCTGAATGTGGCGCTCGACCTGTTGCCGGCGCAGTACCGCGAGGTCATCGTGCTTCGCGAACTGGAGGATTTTTCCTACCGGGAGATCGCGCAGATTGCGGCGATTCCCGTTGGAACGGTGATGTCGCGCCTCGCGCGCGGACGAAAACTGCTGGCGGGCCTGCTTGCCGCCGGCCAGAAAGAGACGATGTAATGAATTGCGATGAAGCGCAAAACCTGTTGACGGCCCACGCCGATGGCGAACTCGTCCTGCCCCACGCGGGAACCCTCGAGGAGCACCTTCGGACCTGCGCCGCTTGCCGGGGACAACTCGCCTCGATCACCGAACTGCGCGCGAGCCTCCAGGCAAACGCCGACTACCACGCCGCGCCTGCCGGATTATCCGCGCGCATTGCAATGCAGTTGCCGAACGACCGAGTGCCTGAAACAGCGGTGGAATCCATCACGGAAAAACCGGCGAAAAGACCTGCGACGCGGATTCGATTCGGATGGACATGGCCGCAGATGGGAGCGGCATTCGCAACAGTGTTTGCGCTGGCCTGGAGCGCTATCCTGTTCATCACCGTTCCCGGTGCCCGCGAATCGCTGGAGAATGAACTCGTCGCCAGCCACGCCCGCGCGCTGATGGCGGATCACGCGCTGGATGTCGCATCCTCTGACCGTCACACCGTCAAGCCCTGGTTCAACGGCAAGCTGGACTATTCCCCCGAGGTGATCGATCTTTCCGCACAGGGCTTTCCGCTGACGGGGGGCCGGCTCGATTACGTCGCTCAACGACCCGTCTCCGCGCTGGTGTACCAGCACCGGCAACACGTCATCAATCTCTTTGTGTGGCCCGCCCAGGCGCTCGATACGTCAAAGAGTGACACGCGGCAGGGATTCAACCTGCTTCACTGGACGCACAATTCAATGGCGTATTGGGCGGTTTCAGACCTCAATCCGGTCGAGCTCGCCCAGTTTCGCGACGCCTTGCTTACCACGCCCTAGCCGGCTGGCGACGGCAGCCTGTAATGCCAATTCGCCAATCAGCAGTGCGTCCAATATATTTAATAATCAATGCTTTGCGGGATCTGCCGACGCCGAGTAAAGGCCAATAAAGCATCAACGCAGCCCAAACGGCGACGATTTGGCCGCGTCGATATTTGAGACGCTTAAATTACATCTCAACGTGTCGGTAAGAAATAGAGCCCCGATCTCAGTCAAAGATCGTATCCGGGTTCCGCCTTCGGCCACAAGCTGTCACCCGCGATCCTGCTCCAAAGCCGTCGTTGGTCGATCCGTCCGACGGGCAGGGGCACTCTTTCGAGGTGCGGCAATGTTGGACTTAAGCTCTTTGCCGGCTTTGAAATGTGGCACGTACTTCTCTGGTACATGCACTTTCTCTCCCGACTTAGGATTTCGCCCTGTTCGGGCTGGCCGGAGCCGGAGGTCGAAGCTGCCAAAGCCGCGAATCTCGATGCGATTTCCTTTGAGACACGCCTCGGTCATCATGTCGAGAATCATCTTTACCGCGTACTCTGCATCCTTCAACACCAGTTGAGGAAAATGATCAGCGAGATGCGCGATGAGTTCGGACTTCGTCATGGTTACACCCCCGCGAAACTGTGTAGCTACTGATACTACGATTAGTCTGCTGGCTTCGCCGAACTGGGGGCGCGGCGTGTCAGGCTTCAGGCGGCCAACTGCGGACACTCGCATTCGCACTCCATAGCAGTCACTCGTAGGCGAAGCTAATATTTGTCGACCATTTATGCCGGCATCTCAACTCTCTGCAAAGCTCACATACGCCAATTGAGTCATTCTCTTGAACAACGGCCTTGAACTATAAGATGCCGAAATCTCGCGATTTTGCGCCGGGGAAGATTCGCTCTAGCTGGTTGTTGTTCAGTCCATAAATTCTTGCGAACAATCCTCCCAACAGCGACCGATATTCGTTTATCACCGGATAATCGCGATTCTGAAAAAGCGTATCCTGACGCACGCTCACCTGTTCGCCTCGAATCGAACCACCCCGGATACCACCGCCGAGCACCCAATAGACGCTTCCGTGGCCGTGATCCGTTCCGCGATTGCCGTTCTCGCGAAACGTGCGCCCGAATTCGCTGATGACCACCACCACTGTGTCACGCCACGTCGGCCCGAGTTCATCGGAAAACGCTGCAAGTCCAACGCCGAGTTCTTCGAGCCGTCCCGCAAGATAGCCACCCGCACCGCCCTCGCCAACGTGTGTATCCCATCCACCCACATCAACGAATCCAATATTGAACTGTTCTCGCATCAGTTTGCCGATTCGACGCGCTTCCAATTCAAATCCCTTGGATGTGATCGCGCCCCGGCTCGCCGCCTCCATCTCTGCGCTCAAATCGCGAATTACTTCTTCGCGCACAGAAAATCCTCCTGCAACTTGCAGGGACAATGGATTGTTTTTGTACATTTCCGAGATAAGCGCGCTTTGGCGCGAGTCCACGCTCGGCTTGCCGAGGGACTTCAACGCCATGTTCGCAACCTGCACGTCGCCTCGAAATAGAATCGGCAACTGTTCCGTGAAGGAAATGGGGCGCGCTCCGTCGAGTACGGAAACAAGTCGGTTGAGAAAACCAGATTGAAAATTCTGGCTGCCGCCGAGAACTTGTCCCAATTCAATGCTGTCCTGAGTCTCGAAGTGACTGCGCGTCAGATCGTCCGTACCGGCAAAAGGAATGAACGTCGCTTGACCACTTCTGTAGAGGGGAAACACGGTGTCGCGCAGCGCCGGGTGCAACCCCCAGTCTGCGTCCAGAGGTAACGCGGCGTCGGGCGTCGGGCCTGGTCTGGGAATGGCAATGTTGGGTCGAGATTCATAATAAAAGCTGCTCGAAGTGGGAACGAGAAGATTTGCCGCATCGTACCCTCCGCGCATAAAAATCAACAAAAACCTGTTGCGTGTCGCCGACGCAGCCCATAAACGTGAGGTTGCGGGTGCGGCCGACACGGCGAGTAGAAGTTGCAACAAATGGCGTCGATTCACGGTCTGTTCCTGTTCATCGATTCATGAATTCCGGCGAAGCCAAAAGCAGCATGTTCCATTCCTGAGAAGACGTTGCCTGATCCAGCGTCCGGCGCGTTTGGTCGCTCAGGTGCTTTTGAAACGACTCATAGTACAAAGCGTTAGCGAGTTGGGGGAATGCAGCCCTTTCAGCGGGCTGGAGGCCGTCGCCCTTGAACAGTCCGGCGCTGCTGTAGCCGATTGCCTTAGCAACCTCGAAGCGTGTGGCGAATTGACCGGCGCTCGTCCATTCAGATCGCGACAATGGATAACCGTCTGGAGTAGGGCGACCATACAGTGGTTCTCCCATCCGATTCAACCAGTTAAGTATTGGCCCTGTATTGATAATGATCTTGTCATCATAGGCGAGTCGCACCGCAGAGACCACGTAATGCAAGGGATCCTTGAATTTTCCGCCGAGCGATTGTTTGAATTCCTGGGAGGCGAACATCGTTCGCAGTGTTGCAGCGATGTCGCCATCGGTCGATAGAAAGATTCCGATCATGCGCTCCAGAAGTTGCGCAGGCGGATCGTCCGACAGCAGGAATATGGCGATTTTCCGGCAGACAAATCGCGCAGTGGCCGGGTGGCGAGCGAGGCGATCGAGTGCCTCATCCAACTCGGCAGATCCGCGTCCATCAATCTTCTGTCCAAGAAATAGCTTCTCGCCGTAATCATGCCTGTTCGGATTGAATTCGAACAAGCCGTCGCGTACATATTGGGCTCGCAATGCCGGACGGACATTAGGCGCTTCGCTACCCATGTTTACGCCGAAACCCGTGAGAATCCGAGCCAGTTCCTGAACATCACGCTGTGTATATTCAGCACCCACGCCCAACGTGTGAAGTTCCATCAGTTCACGCGCATAATTCTCGTTGATATGCCCGACTGCATTTTGCTCGTTGTCCAGATAGCGAAGCATCGCCGGGTGCCGTACTGTGCCCGCAAGCAAATCACGGAAGCGGCCCAGGACGTTCGGTCGGATCGCGTGTTCTTCATAATCTCCGATTAGCCCCCGGATATTGGCTTTGTACTGGTGAACGTTAAAATGATTCATCCAAAACCAAGTCATTTGCTCACGCAACTGCTGGGGCGAATATAGGGCCCGGAGCAACATGCGCGCTGAAGCCTCGCGTCCGAGCCGAGTAAGTTCCTCCTGGTAGGCTTTCTGCGCGGCCTTTTTTTCTTCGACGTCACCGATTGACTCGCTGCTCTTTCTGCGCTGTTCCAGTTCAAGGATCAACGGGGTAATAGGTCGTTGCGAGATTGTCATCAAGTCAATCTGTGCACGGACCTCTTGCGGAAGCAAATCCGAGGGTGCTGGTCGAAGCTGCTGTTCGAGATATCGGGGCATTCCCTCTTTGGCAATGACGCGTGCGGTGGAATCATTTGCACCCCACGTGATCCTGTTTATTAAGGACAGGGGATCAACCCGCAAGGCCGACTCTTCGTCGCGCCGGTCCGGCGCAGACAACGCGGGTGCGGTCGCGCACGCGGCAATGAAGAAAATTGTCGCGACCATAAATGCATAGCGGATCGCAATAGCGGCCATTTTTTATTACCGAATGATTCAGGTTGAAACGGGTTTTCCCCGAATTCTTGATGGTGCTTATCTCAATTTAGTATATGCAAGCTTCTTTCCGACACACATTGCAAAACCGGGCAGAAGCATTGGCGTTACTTTCTGGGGTTATATGCCGAGCCGGTACTTTCCTTCACGGCGGTTGCGCTTTTAGTGCTTGAAGCCTTGGCGCCACTATCTGAAACCTTGGCGACCATGGGCTGTTCTGCAGGACGTGCCTGAGAGTTTGCGCCGCCTACCTTATTGGATGCCTTGACAGGTGCAAGCGCAGGCTTAGGGGCAGCAGATGGCGTAACCGCTTTGCTGGCAACAATGGCTGGCGCCGGCGGAGCTTTTGGCGACGGCTTGGCAGGCGCGGGCGCTTTGATGGATGTAGCTCCTATTGCATTCATCGGGGCGGCCGATGCAAAGGCCAAGAGCAATGCTGTCAGAAGCAGATTGATCATCAACATCCCTCTCCGAGATTTTTAAGTAAATTTAGAAGTTGAATTCCCACTGCCCGCTGACCTGATACACGGAAATCAGTGCTTTGGCAGAAGAAGCCAAGGCCTCCAGATAAGCAAAGTGGATTTCATTGGCCGTGCGAATGTAATAAACAATGTCCGGAAAACCGTTCTCCTGTCCGGCAAATTTCTTGAGGGTATCCTCCATCAAGACATCTGCGTCCGCGGTGCCTTCCCGGTATGCCGATACCTGTTTTAAAGACAGGTTATATTTCATTGCGGCCTGCCCTACCTCGATTCGCGCTTTGCTTTGCAACTCTTTGAGTCGCATTTCTGCCTGGACGGCAGTCGCTGCAGGGCCTCTCAGGTCTCCGTCCTGCAACAGCGAAAACGGTATCGGCACGGTGACGGTTGCTATCAGCGCATTGGACATCGGATAGGAACCGGGAAAATAGGAACCCCCGGCATCAGGAATGGACCACATGGGTTGCGTGTGGGTGACACCCAGGGCGAATCCGTAGTCCAGACTGCGGTTCTTTTGAGCCAACTCCGATTTTGACTGTGCAGACTGCATTGCCGATTTGGCAGAGGCAATATCGGGTCTGTATTCCGCTGCGAGGCCCTGTAAATCTGCCTCCACAAACTGCACCGCTGGAACTTCCAGGGAAGCGTTGGCGTATACGCCCTGTTTGTTTAATGAAGATTCGCCAAGGTAGAAATTGAGGTTTCGATTTGAGATTTCAAGATCCGATGCGGATTGGTGAAAATCGCCGCGCAACCGGGCCAGTTCCAAACGCAACTGCGCCCGCTCTTCGACTTTGAGCGGGGGTTGGGAGTTGGTTTGACCGAGGCGCTCGAAAATATCGAGTGTGTATTTGCGGCGAGCCACAATCGACCGGGTTTTAACCGCCTCGATATACGCATTGGCTGCGTCAAACCGCAGGGTCTTCATGTACTCGTTGACCTGCGCCGCGGCCAATGCCTTGTCTGCTTCCGCAACCCGAACACGCGCCTTTCGTTTGTCCGAGTTCTCCAGCGTGTAATTGACAGCAGCGACGACTGAATGAGGAAGAATGAATCTGCTCAACTCATAGGAACTGTACCCAATCGTGAATGTCGGGTCGGGCGCCAGTGCTGCGACAGATATAGCCGCATCCGCAATTTCAACATTATATTTTTGTGATACCAAACCGATGTTGCCTTCAATCGTCGCCTGAATGAACTCCTTGAATCCAATCCCCTGTTCTGGCTGAGATGTCTGGGCAAGTGCCGCTGAGCCAAATAACGCCGCCGTCAAAAAAAGGATCGAAATGCTGTCTACGATGCCATTCCGAATCATTCGATTTTCTCCACGTGTGAATACGGCCCATTGCTGCCAACGAATAAGCGCGGTGTCTGAATTAATAGCCCAAAACGAGGGGGCCACTACAGGGCCAGAACAGAGCATTCTGACTAATAGCCGCAGCCGCGCCAACGGCCTGCACATTTGTAGCGCCCAAGATTAGTTTTACGCCGATTCAAAGATGGAAACAATAAGTGGAATCTCATGCCGCAAAATATTTATTTCACTTTCCGTATATCCAGCAAGATTCCCGAAAGCTTTGCAGCGGCGCTGGACAGATTTATTGCATTGCGGGCAAGTTCCGCAAGGTTCGTGAAAGCTTGACTGAATATTCTTATTGGGTTCCGCATTCTTCGAAGAGACGGTGATATGAAACACATAATATTTGCAGTTGCGGTGTTTGCTTTCACTCTCGCAGCCTGCAGCAAAGAGGAGCCTAAAACACCCGCGGCCTCGACATCCGCGCCCGCTCAGGTGGCTTCACCTCCGGCGCAAATACCAACTTCGGCTGATGTCGACAATGGAAAATCATCCACGATTTCAACAGACGCTGCGAAAGATCAGGCGTCAACGCCAACCGCTGTCACTCAGACTCCGGCATCCTCATCCACAGACACCGGCAAAGACCCGACAAAGAAATAAAAACCGACAGGTGCGGCAATCAAGCGAATCGTGAGACTGCGGCGATCGGTCTTGTGCTGCAGGCGTAGCGCATTTAAGGCAACAGTGCCCCTCACGACAGCAATGCTCGCCAATTACGAGGCCAACCCTGGCGAAGGGAAGGCTGAGGCACATCGGAAGTCGATGCTTGCGTTGATGGACACGCCGAATCACCCCGAATACGCGCATCCACTTTTCTGGGCGCCATTCGTGGTTGTAGGGGAAGGCGGCGCGGGTTCGTCGAGCGCACAGAAATCAGCGAGCGAGTTGCCACCAAATGATACCGTCCCGTCGCGCTTGAAGACCGTCTGGTAAGTTTGCAGAAATCAATGGAAACAGCAGACGGGAGACAGGATTTGGTGGATTTGAAAGAGGCGTCCACATTGGGAAGGGCTGCCTACCGTGCGCAACAATGGACGCTCGCCCGGCAGGCTTTTGCTCATGTCGGATTCATCGCGAAGCGAAACAGAATTGATTTTCCATTGGAAGATCAAATCTACCTCGCGATGACTGGAGAGGTGATTCTCTTGACGGCGCCCGGAGAATTGGGGACTCTAATTTCGAAGATTGTCAACGATCCAGACGAATTAGCGAAGATGAAGAAGCGCCTCGGAGAGATGGCGCTCTATTCGGATCACATTAAGCCGTTTGGAATTGTGCTATTGGGCCTGGTTGGCAACTATTCAAACATGCTGACGAGATTTGGCAATCAGGTGGATGCGCAGCAGCGCGCGGACATGGTGGGATTGTGTGCGTTTGCCTATTCCAGGTTTCTCGGTGTATCGAAGGAATTTCCCTCTTGGGGAAAAAAATCTTACGGGGAAGTTACTGCGATTAGAGAAAAGTGGTGTAAGTGACGCCAGCGATGCTGCGTCCTTTCTAATATGGACTATATGGGTAGACAAGCGGCTCAGGCATTGGGGCTGCATTCAACCCGCCTTCCATGCAGGCACGGCCCGCGCCATCTCCCACATCATGGCGTCCACCGCGCCGTCAATGCCGTCGGTGCGCATGTTGGTGAGGGCCGCCCAGCACAGGCCGCTCGCGGTGTGCACCAGCAGCCCGTAGGTGCCGGGCAGGCTGCCGTTGTGCCACCAGTTGGGCACGTCATTCACGGCCCAGCCGCAGGCGTAGTTGCCTGACCCGGCCACCACCTGGGTCATAGCCTCGATGGACTTGGCGCTCAGGATGCCTGGCACGGCCTTGGTGCCGCCCACGCGCATCGCAAAGCGCACCAGGTTGCCGGCACTCGCGATCCATCCGCCGTGCGAGTCCATGCGCGCCACGTTCATGCCGTAGGGGCGTTCGTCGTTGTTGGCGTAGTAGGTCACCTCGTCATCCGCGCGGTCGGCGGTGCCGTTGCCGGCAATCTGGAGGCCCTGCGCCCCGCTTGGAACGAGCACCGACTGCTGCACGTAGTCGGCATAGGGCATGCCGCTCACGCGCTCGATGATGCGGCCGAGCAGACAGTAATTGAAATTTGAATAACGGAACGTGGTACCCGGCGCGGTAAGCAGCCGGTAACCGGACAGTGTGCGCGCGATGAGTTCGGTGTGGCCCAGTTCGGGCGCCTCGAACATCGGGTCGCCGTTGGCAGGGCCCCAGCCACCGGACATGTGCGTGAGCAACTGGTGGACCGTGATGTCTTTGTATTCGGCGGCAACGTCACGAAAGGGCTCCACGTCGAGCCGCCCGCCGGCGCCGAACACGGTATCCGAGAGGCTGAGCTTGCCTTGGTCGACCAGCGTGAAGACCGCCACCGACGTGATGGACTTTGAAATGCTGGCGATGCGAAACCGGCTGGCGGGCTTGACGCGTTCGAAGTGGCTTTCATTGGCGTAACCGAAGCCGGCTTCGTGGGCCATGCGACCCTTATGCGAAAACGCCACCGCGAGCCCCGGCACATCGAACTGCTTCAGGAAGCGCATGGCGATGGCCTCAATGGCGGCAGTTTCATTGTCAGTGAGCCCGGCCTGAGCGTCGGCATCCGGCTGGTTACCGCCAGCGCGACCAGCTCGCCCCATGAGGTGCCCGCGAAACCACCACGCCGGCAGGCCCACCGCCGCCGCCACGCCCGCGCCGATCATCAACCTGCGGCGCAACGTGCCGCGCCCGTCGTCATCGTCATCAGGGGGTGCGTCGTCCTGACGAGTGTCATCCTGATGCCCGTTGTCTTGTTCGCCCATCTGCAACCGCCCCCCTCCCGGAGAGTTAATCACCCGCAAAGCCACGACCGGCAAAGATTTTCTGGCCGTGGCCACACGCAGTGTAGTCATACCAGTCGCAAATCCGAAATGCCAATTCCATCGCACCCATAAAAAAACCCGGCAGATGCCGGGCTTTTCTGTCGCCATCGCGCGGAACTATTTCTTCTTCGCCGCATCCGCCTTGGCCGGCGCGGCCGGGGAAGCCGCCGCCCCCGAAGGTGCCGCGCGCGGTGGCCAGAGTCCCACTTCACGGTAGAACTTGATCGCGCCCGGATGGAACTCGATGCCGATCTGGATCTTGCTCATCATTTGCGGATCGAACAACCCAAAGGGCGGGAAGGTATCCAGCAGGTCTTTCTTGTTTTCATACAGCGCCTTGGTCACGCGGTAGATGGTGTCATCCGAAACCTTGGACGACGTATTCAGGTTCATGTCAAAGGCCACGAGGTTGGTCGGCTTGGTGACGCCATCCGTGGCCGGTGACGGTGTCACGTTGATGGTGTAGGCGCCGGGAAGAAGGTCCTCCATGCGCTTGACCGCGGCCGGCGAGGCATCCACCTCGAGCACGCGCAGACCGCCGAGCGCCGCCGCAGCTTCCTTCACCTGCGGCGAGCCCATCGCGAAGAACATGACATCCACCTTCCCCGCCTTGAAGTCCTCGGCCTGCCGGAAGACATTGGGTGCCGGAACGCCCTTGACGTCCTTGTACGACAACCCGCCGTTGGCCAGGTGCGCCGCTATGATGCGGCCGATGGTCTTTTGCGCATTGAAATCACTCGATACACGCTTGCCCTTGAGGTCGGAGATTTTCATGATCTTCGAGTCGGCGCGCACGTGCATGGCAACACGATAGGGCATCATCGCCGCGACGTGGCGAAGCGTCTTGCTAGGTCCCCGCCCGGTGTAGTCGCCCGTACCGGTGGCAAAGAACGTCGAATCAAACGAATTGGATACCGTGAGTTCGGCGCTGCCGGCCTCCAGTTCCTCGTAACCGGAACTGGCCTGCGCCTGCACCGTCATCCGGATCTTGGCCTTATCGGTCACCACCTTGGCCATGGCTGAAGCCGCCGAATTTGAAAAAGTGCCCGCGGGTGTGGTGATCAGGCTGATGACCTGCGCGTGGGCCGCGAACGCCACGAAGGGCAAGGCTGCGGAAATGGTTAAAGCTCGGCGAATTGACATGGATTGGGTTCCTCCTCCTGGGGTTGGACTGCCGGTTGGCAAAGTGCTTGTGGCAAAATGGCCAACCTTTTCAATAGTAAACGAAAAATCATAATGGCTGCGATGCGAAAATTCGTCAACGTTCTCGCGGTGGTGCTCAGTTGCGCCATCATTGCCGTTGTTCTCGACGTGCCGCGCATGCTGGGCCTTTCGGTGTATTTCGAGCAGTACCTCGCGGGACTGATGGCCCTTGCCATGCCCCTGCTTTTTCTGCATGTGCCCGCCAGCAAGGGCGACGAAGGGGGCTACCGCGTGCGCAAGGGGCCGGTTCCCTGGTTTGACTGGGTGGCGGCAATCGCTGCCTGCGCGGCCTCGCTCTATGTCATGGTGATGTTCCCGTCCTACTCCGAGCTGGTATCCAGAAGGCCCTGGGACGGCATGCTGGTTGCCGCGGTCATGTTCCTCCTGATCCTGGAGGGGTTGCGGCGCACCACCGGCATGTCGCTGGTGTACACCACAATATTCTTTTTCGCTCTGGCCATGATCGGCGGATCGCTGCCTGGGGAATTCGCCGCGCGATCCATACCCATCGATCGCCTCACTTACTACGTCCTTTGGGATTCGACCGCCAGCCTCGGCATCGCGCTCAAGATTGTGGCCACCATCGTGGTGGTCTATACGATTTTTGGCCACGTCCTGTTCAAGTCCGGCGGTTCGACCTTCTTCACCGATATTTCCATGGCGTTGATGGGGCGCTACCGCGGCGGACCGGCCAAGATCGCGATCGTGGGGTCGTCGCTCTTCGGCACCATCTCCGGCAACGTGGTCTCGAACGTCCTGACAGTGGGCGTGGTGACCATCCCGCTGATGAAACGGGTGGGATTCAAGCCGCATATCGCCGCCGCCATTGAATCCTGCGCATCAACGGGCGGGCAGATCATGCCGCCGGTGATGGGTGT
>CAIUKQ010000378.1 GCA_903899705.1 uncultured beta proteobacterium | reverse complement strand
TGCCTGAATGTGCGGATCGTAGCATCGCAACCAAGGGCAATCGAGCCGGTACGCAGCGCGTGTGCAGTGCAAGATTTATCTGGGCGCTTCCCTGTGGCATATCCCCTGCGGCATTGCTGGGGAAAGCCATGAAAAAGATTGCGGCACTGTTCGGTCTGTTCGCGTTGAGTTTTGTCGGAACGGCTGCGGCCGAGACCTATCCCAAGTTCAAATTCGATTCCGCCTGGCCCCTGCAGATGCCGCACGGCTATTTCTTCGGCCAGATCGCCGGCATGACCACCGACACGCACGGCAATATCTGGGTGATCTCGCGCCCCCGTTCCATCGTGCCGCAGCTGGATGAGCCGCCGCAGGAATCCTCCGGCGTGCCGGCGCCCGCGGTGGTGGAGTTCGACGCCAAGGGCAATTTCATCCGCGGCTGGGGCGGCACCTACCAGATGAGCGACGAAGAGCGCGCGCACTTCGACTGGCCGGTGCAGGAGCACGGCATCGCGGTCGACAACAAGGATAACGTCTGGATCTGCGGCAACGGCAAGGACCGCAAGACCGGCAAGGACGACAACCAGTGCCTGAAGTTCACCACCGACGGCAAATTTATCATGCAAATCGGTCATGCCAGCCAGAGCAAGGGCAGCCTGGACACCGAGAACGTGAATCACGCGGCCTGGCCGGTCTATTACGCCCCGGCCAATGAGCTGTTCGTCGCCGATGGCTATGTCAATCGCCGCGTCATCGTGTTCGATGCGGACACCGGCAAGTTCAAGCGCATGTGGGGCGCTTTCGGCAAGACGCCGGACGACAAGGCGACGCGCGATCGCACCTATGATCCGTCGCCGTCCCAGTTCAACCTGGTGCACGGCCTGACGATCTCCAAGGACGGCATCGTCTATGTCGCGGACCGCAACAACAACCGCGTCCAGTCCTTCACCCTGGACGGCAAATTCCTCAATGAAGGTTTTGTGGCGCGCGAAATCCCGATGGTCGGTTTCGGCACCGTCAACAGCGTGGCGCTGTCGGGCGACAAGGACCAGCGCTTCATCTACATCAGCGAAGGTCACCGCCAGCAGATCCGCGTGCTGGACCGCAAGACGTTGAAGGAAATTCCGCAAGGCACCTTCGGCCATGTCGGCCAGTACCGCGACATGTTCCTGGGCCTGCACGTCATCATCACCGATGCGAAGGGCAACATTTACACCGGCGATGGCCGCGACGGCCGGGTACTGCGCTTCAATTTCGTCGGCCTGGGGCACTGACGTCAGAATCGTTGTGCAGCGCAGCAAAGGCGCGAAGGCGTACCCCGCTGGCGGGCAGGGGCTGTCAAAAAGCCCGGAATAACGGGCCGGGCCCCTTTGGCCGCGTAAGGAATATGTAAAAAGTCCCGCTTTTCCGGGCTTTCTGAGGTATTTTCTGCCCGCAAAATCTCCTGCTGGCGGATTCTCGAATGCGTACTCTTTTTGCTCCGATCCTTTCGGCTGTCCTGCTGGCGGGCGTGACCGCTGCCACTGCCGCCCCGTCTACACAGGTCGTGAGCCTTCGCCGTCTGACACAGGCGGAGTACCGCAATTCTGTTGCGGACATTTTCGGTTCTGAGATTGAAGTGCGCGGCTCGTTTGAGCCGACCATCCGGATCGCCGGTCTCCAGGCTGCCTCGACCTCGACCCTTTCGGTGACCCCGGTTGGTTTTGAGTCCTTCACCCAGATGGCGGATTCGATCGCCACGCAGGTTGTGAGCGAGAAGTACCGCGCCAAGCTGCCGTGCAAGCCCAAGGATGTGAAGGCGCCGGACGAGGCCTGCAGCAAGCAGGTCTTGGACCATTACGGCATGCTGCTGTTCCGCCGCCCGCTGACCGACAGCGAGCTGAAGAACGCGGTGAACCTCA
>CAIUKQ010000377.1 GCA_903899705.1 uncultured beta proteobacterium | reverse complement strand
TTGGTTTCGACCACATCCATCAGATTGCGTTTGCCCCGCGCTTCATTGAGGGCGCGCTGCACGACTTCCTCGCTGAGGGCACGCCACAACAACACCTTGACCCCGGTCTTTTTCTCGAAGGCCTGGGTGAGTGGAATCGATTCGGTGGTCGCAAGCGAGGTGTAGAAGGTGAGCGTGCCTTCCTTGCGGGCACGCTCGAGCAGGCGCTGATCGCGGTCTGCGCCCTTGTACATGTAGACGGCAGCGTTGCGCTCGGGCACGGATTGGGCTGTGGCCGGCAATGCACAGAGCATGGCCGCCGCGAGTCCGGCGGACAGGGCGATGGCATTCCACGCGGCAATGCGCGCAAGTCTGGATTTCATGCTCACTCCTCCTTGGACGAAGCGCCAGTTCCGGCTGTGGCACCCTCGTTTGACCCCGGAGGAATTATAGGTGCGAACCCACGCGGTTCGCAATGCAGAAACTATGTTCCATATAAGAGAACATATCTTGTCCCCTCGACAAGCGGATTCCAAAGTTGATGATGCAGCGTTACATCAGCCATCCATCCCGGTCGAGCGCACGGCTCATGAAGGAGCCGGCCGAACATCCCGCACCGCATCGCCAGAACAGGAATACAGGGAGCCTCGCCCCCGGGTTCCTATTCCGCCTTCGCGCCCGAGGCGCGAACCACAGGCGCCCAGCGCTTGTATTCGGCGGAGACGAAGTCGGTGAACTCCTTCGGCGTCAGCGTGCCTGGCTCGATGCCCTCGGGGCGCAGCTTTTCGCGCACATCCGGCGCCTGCAGTGCGCGACGGACTTCGGTATTCAGCCGATT
Source organism: uncultured beta proteobacterium (assembly GCA_903899705.1). Lineage (GTDB taxonomy): Bacteria > Pseudomonadota > Gammaproteobacteria > Burkholderiales > SG8-39 > 2-02-FULL-62-17. The sequence continues at coordinate 1,979 of CAIUKQ010000377.1, read as the reverse complement.
CACGATATCCGCCGGCACGCCCGCCGGCCCCGACAGCGAAAACCAGGTTACTGCAACCAGATCCGGAAAGCCGAGCTCCTTGAAGGTGGGCACATCGGGATAATCGGGCAGTCGCGCAGTGGAACTGATCCCAAGAGCACGCACCTTGCTCGCGCGAATCTGCGCGCCCGCGGTGGTCAGCGTCGACGAAATGGCCGGCAGATGCCCCGCCGCAAGGTCCGCCACCGCGCCCGCCGCGCCCTTGTAAGGAACGTGCTCCATCTGGATGCCGTTGATCTGCTTGAGCAACTCGCCAAACAAATGGCCGTGCGTTCCAATGCCGGGAGAGCCGTAGCTGAAGGCATCGGGCTTGGATTTGGCCAGCGCAATGAATTCCTTCATGGTCTTGGCCGGCACATTCAGGCTCACGGCAAAGACCAGCGGCGGACCGCCGAACAGCGCGACGTGTGAAAAATCCTTGACCGGATCGAACGGCGGCTTGGCAAGCAGCGCCGGCGCAACCGCATGCGTGGCAACGCCCGAGACGACGTACGTATAACCATCGGGGGAGGACTTTGCCACCTGATCCGAGCCGATGACACCGCCCGCACCGGCGCGATTTTCAACAATAAAGGATTGGCCCAAGTATTCACTGACCTTGTTAGAGACCAGCCTGCCCAGCGTGTCGGCTGAGCCGCCGGCGCCAAAGGGCACGATGACGCGCACCGGTTTTGCAGGCCAGGACTGGGCCAGGGCGGCATTCACCGGAGCAAGCGCCACACCCACTGCGAAGACAGCTGCCGACACGCCGCATTTTGAAAGTTGAATCATCTGGATAGTCCTCTGAATCGTGAACCTGACGCGAATGAAGTCAATCCATTCCGTCCCGGCACGTGACGCGACGAATATGGGAGAAGCAAGTTTAACGCACCTTGCACGCCCATCCCCAAAATCGTCCGTTTGCCTGACGCTGGCGGACATCAATTCCCGCTAAACTCCATGCACAAAACAAGGCCGAATCAGGACACCGCCATGACCATACGAACCATTCAACGCATCATCGAAGCCCTGCCCACCTCCGATGGTGCCGGCGTGAAACTGCGCCGCAGCCTCGGCAGTTCCCAGCATGCCCGACTCGATCCCTTTCTGATGCTCGATGAGTTCTCCTCGGAGAACCCGGACGATTACATCGCCGGATTTCCCTCGCACCCGCATCGCGGATTCGAAACGGTGACCTATCTGCTTGACGGCCACATGCTGCACGAGGACCACCTGGGAAACCGCGGCGACCTGAAAACCGGCGCGGTGCAGTGGATGTGCGCCGGTCGCGGCATCATCCATTCGGAGATGCCACAGCAGACCGAAGGCCGCCTTCGAGGCTTCCAGCTCTGGTTGAATCTGTCCGCGAAGGAAAAGATGAAACCGGCGGGCTACCGGGATATCGAGCCTTCGGAAATTCCGGTGGCGGCACTCTCTGGCGGAGGGCACGCAAAGGTTATTGCAGGCACGCTGGAAACCGACGATGCCGCCATCGATGGACCGATGCAGGGCGGCGCGACTGATCCCCTTTACATCGACGTCGAGCTGCCCGCCCATGCGAGCTTTGCGCAAAAACTTCCGTCCGTGCGAAATGCATTCCTCTACGTTTTTGAAGGCAGCGCGACGATAGCCGACCGCGAACTTGCCAATCACCATGCCGCAGTACTGGGAGCCGGTGATGAAGTGCGACTCACCGCGGGCGGCTCCGGCGCGCGCTTCCTGCTGCTTGCCGCCAGGCCCCTGAATGAACCGGTCGTCCAGTATGGCCCCTTCGTCATGAACACCCGGGAAGAGATCGAACAGGCCATCAACGATTACCAATCCGGCCGCCTTGTTGCGGCCCAGTAGAGGAAAAGTCCATGAATTCGGTTTTCAAATCAGCCCTTGCCTGCGGCCTTGCGTTCGCGGGCATGGCAGGTGGCGTGCAAACGCAGGCCTATCCGGTCAAACCCCTGCGCATG
>CAIUKQ010000376.1 GCA_903899705.1 uncultured beta proteobacterium | reverse complement strand
GCTGGTGGCGATCCTGATTTACTGGCCGGGCCTTGTAACCGATTTTGTCCCGCGCCACGAACGTGTCGATCCATCCAAGGTGGAAATAAAACTGGATGAACCTCCGGCCGCGGCGGAGCCCCTGCCACCCGATACAGATCTGCCGACCGGTACGGAAAAACCGGCGGCAACCGCACCCGCCGAGGAAGACCCGGCCGCGGAACTGCAACGCCAGTTCAAAATGGGCCGCTGACGTTGCCCTGAAACGAAAAGGGCGCGGAACTTTCCGCGCCCCTGATGCCGCACGAACCCGCAGCCGAAAATTACTTCGCTGTGCCCTTCGCGGCCTTTGCCGGAGCCTTCGCTGCATCAGCCGCCCGCTCACTCGCCGGCACGCCGGTGAATGCAAAGTTGTCGTAACTGTTTTCGGCCACCCGGAACCACAGGAATTGCTCGGCCCGGAATTTTCGCCACTCCGTGTAAATGCGCTTCCAATGCGGGCTTTTCGCCGAGAGCTCTTCGTAGAGTTCATTGGAAGCCTTGAGCGCGGCCTCCATCACCGGGCGCGGGAAGGCGCGCAACTGCGCGCCATCGCCGATCAGCTTGCGCAGGGCTTCCGGATTCTTCGCATCGTATTTGGCTAGCATGAGGGCATTGGCTTCCGCGCATGCACCCTCCAGCGCCGCCTGGAAATGCTTCGGTAATTCCGCCCACTTCTTTTCATTGACGAAGAACGTCAGTTCAGCGGAACCCTCCCACCAGCCCGGGTAGTAATAGTATTTGGCGACCTTGTACAAACCCAGTCGCTCGTCGTCGTAGGGTCCCACCCACTCCGCGGCATCCAGCGTGCCTCGCTCGAGGGAGGGATAGATCTCGCCGGCCGCAATCTGCGTCGGCACGACACCCAGCTTCGCCAACACCTGTCCGGCCAGACCGGCGATGCGCATTTTCAAGCCCTTCAGATCGGCAAGTGTCTTGATTTCCTTGCGATACCACCCGGCCATCTGCGTGCCGGTGTTGCCTGCGGAGAATCCCACGACGCCATAGTCCTTGTAGAGCAGGGCCATGGCTTCATTACCGCCGCCGAAATATTTCCAGGCATTCTGCTGGCGCGCGTTAAGGCCAAAGGGAACAGCCGTGCCGAATGCGAACGCCGGATCCTTGCCGACGTAGTAGTAGGGCGCGGTGTGGCAGCAATCCACGGTACCGGCCTGTGTGGCATCCAGCACCTGAAGCGGTGGCACCAGTTCTCCCGCGGCGGACACGCGGATCTGGAATTTGCCCTCGGTCACTTCCGAGACGCGCCGCGCAATCTGCTCGGCCGTGCCGAACAGGGCATCGAGGTTCTTGGGAAAACTCGATGCCATGCGCCATGTGACGGTGGGTTGCGTCTGCGCCAGAGCCGGCGCTGCAACTGCCCCGGCCGCCAACCCGGCGCCGGCATTCTTGAGAAAGGAACGTCTTTGCATCGTAGTCTCCAGTTTGGATTGTCCTGCGTGGCGCTCTGTGGCGTTGGACTGTTTTTGAATGATTCATGCCCCGGCCCGGACCCGCCGATCCGACCGCCACCATGCTATCAGCGGATCTATACCGTATCAACCTCGAACCCGCGGGGCGCCAGTCCCCGGGCCCTTAGTACGTCCATGTGGACGAAAGCGCGCTCCAGATCCGCCGCAAATTTCGCGGCATCGAACAACGGCGCGCTTGCATGGGCTGCGGCCAGCCTTTCACGCAGATCCAGCAGCAGCTTCGGGGCACGCGCCAGCCCCACCGCCATGTCGAAGTATTCCTCGGCGCTTCCCGCAACCAGATCGGGCAGTCCGGCAGCCTGCAAAAGACTCGCCCCCACCCTGCCTGCAAATGTGGCGGCAGGCCAGGTCACCATCGGCACTCCAGCCAGCAGAGCATCACTGCCGGTGGTGTGTCCGTTGACCGTGTGGGTATCGAGGCACAGATCAGCCAGACGGTGACGCGCGAGATGCTGCTCGCGCGCGACGAACGGCGCGAAGACCAGGCGCGAAGATGCAATCCCCGCGTTTTGCGCCTCCTCCCGCAACCTTGATTCGCTCAGCGGATTGCCGGCGATGAGCCACAGCACACTTGCCGGCATTGCGTTGAGCATGCGCATCCACAGCCTGAATACCTGCGGTTCCAGCTTGAAGTGCTGATTGAAGCAGCAGAACACAAACGCATCGTCGGGCAGCCCCGCCTCCCTGCGACCCATTGCCATGGCCGCTGGATCCGCAGGCCGCTCATTGGGCTGGTAACTGTGGGGCATGCGCACCAGCTTTTCGCTGTATCCCGCCTCGCAACCGGGCGGCGTGATGATCCGGTCGGCAATCAGGTAGTCAATGAATGAAGCGCCCGTCGTGCCGGGGTAACCCAGGAAGGCCACCTGAATAGGCGCCGGCCTCAATGCGAACAAATCCAGCCGTCCTCCGGCCGTATGTCCATTCATGTCGACGAGGATGTCGATGCCGTCGGCGGCAATCCTCTCTGCCGATGCGACATCAGTCATCGTCCTGATGTCAACGAACTTCGAACACGCCCGGATCCGGCGCCGGTAGCTGCTGTCCTGCGAATCCGGGCCCGAGGAATAGGCAAATATTTCAAATCGCTGGCGGTCGTGCGCTTCAAACATCCCCGTCACCAGGTAGGCGGTGGCATGGTCATGAAAATCGCTGGACACATACCCGATGCGCAATTTCCCGATAACGCGCCCGTGCTGCGCAGGCCCAGGCAGCATCCGCGCACGCTCTTCGATCATTGCAGCGTGCCGTCGCGCGATTCGAAGCTGCAAGGCCTCGGACAAAGGCAGCAAAAGCGACACGAAGGGCATGATCTGGTCGGCCCAATCCTCAGTGTCTTCCCGGGCATCGCGGTTCAGCTTCTCAATGCGCCCAAGGACTTCATCCCAGGCGCACGCATCCATGAGGGGGCGAAGGCTGCTCGCCAACAGGTGCGGATTGTCGCCGGCCAGACGCAAAGCCTCGCGAAAATGAATGAGGGATTCATCGACCCATTGCATTCGATGCAGTACACCGCCCAGATTGGCGCGCGCTCCAACGTGCACGGGATCAAGTTCAACCGCACGCCGCAGGCACGACAGTGC
>CAIUKQ010000375.1 GCA_903899705.1 uncultured beta proteobacterium | reverse complement strand
CAATCAAGCGACGACCTAAAAACTATCCGACAATGGACAAACCACGCGCCACAATTACAGAGCATGTCCGCAAACATGGACACCCGAAAAAGATTAAGTAAGTACCATTCGGCGCAAGCCCCCTTTTTTTTGCGCCTGCGCCAGAGAAGTATTGCAACGCAATAAAACTGACTCGAACCCGGCTGGGTGCCACCTGGCATTCAGGAGTCTCGAGGTGCCTGATTACCCTGTCGCCAACCGCGGTTTCAGGCTCTCTCCTCAGCGGGCCAATCCTTGATATATCCCTTCAGCATCCGGTTCTCGAAATTCCGCTCCTCAAGCACGGCCTTGGCCACGTCGTGAAAGGAGATGACGCCCACCACCTTCTCGCCTTCGAGGATCGGCACATAGCGCGCGTGATGCTCCACCATTTTGCTGCGCAATTCGTCCAGTTCCATGGTCTGAGTGGAAACAAATGGACTACGGTCCATGGCCTCCGAAACCATGATATCGGCAATCGGTGGGGTGGGACCCACGCGTTGCTCTTTCTGCCGCTTGGACAGCACGTTGATGATCTCGCGAAAGGTCAGCATTCCCGCCAGCTTGTTGCCCTCCATCACAACAACAGATCCGATGTCACGTTCCGACATGGTGATCACACACTCGGAAAGCCTCGACTCCGGCGTCACTGAAAAAATGGCGCCGCCTTTGACTCTGAGTACGTCGCGAACTTGCATGATTGCCTCCTGATGGTTGCCCAAAAGAAATTCGCCCGACCCGGTCTGCCAGGCACACACTGCTGAACGGGCCATACTACATGGGCTCGGCCCCAAGTCAATGCCGGGTTCCTCGCTGGAACCGCCTGCAATGGCCTGGCTACAAACCGAGATCGACGTTGTAGCTGCGGCTGGGGTAGTGAAACTCGATGGGACCGTCCGGCAGCGCATCGAAAAACTGCCGCAGGAAAGGATCCCGGGAATCCATCATCTGCTTTGGAGTGCCTTCTCCGGCCAGCACCCCGTCGCCAATTACGTACACATAATCAGCGACCTTCAGCGATTCATTCACGTCGTAACTGACGATCACCGAGGTGGTCCCGAGTTCGTCATTGAGCACGCGGATCAGGGTTGCAATGACATTGATGGAAATGGGATCCAGACCTGCAAACGGTTCGTCATACATGGCAATTGAAGGATCGATGGCAATGGCCCGGGCAAGCGCCACGCGACGCGACATGCCACCCGACAGTTCGTTGGTGCCCAGTTCGCACGCGCCACGAAGTCCCACCGCATTCAGTTTCATCAGGACCATCTCGCGGATGATACTTTCCGGCAGGCTGGTGTGCTCCCTCAACGGAAACGCCACATTCTCAAAGACGGTCATGTCGCTGAACAATCCGCCGGCCTGAAACATCAGGCCCATTTTTTTGCGAAGCTCATACAGCGCGGTATTGTCCAGGGTGTGGACCACCTTGCCCATGACGGTTACGCCACCCTTTTCCGGCTGCAGCTGGCCGCCGATCAGGCGCAGCAGCGTCGACTTGCCACACCCGCTTGCCCCGAGGATCGCCACCAGCTTGCCCCGCGGAATCTTCAGTGAAAGGCCCTTGAGAATGGGCCGTCCCGGGTAGCCGAAATGCAGATCCCTTACCTCGACAATCGATTCAATTTCATGGCTCATTGGCGAACGTCCAGTTTCACAGCCAGACCCTGCATTTCAGGTCCACCGGATGGAATGATGCATGGTATAGGCCTTCATTGCCTCGTGAATTCTGGCCTCCAGCGCATGACGTGCACCTTGCGCCGCGCTCAATACAACCGTTGCCGAGGTTCCATGCGTCGCATCGGCGCCGACCACGACATCGAAGGGCTGCGCTCCGCCCAAAACCTCGTTCAGTGCCGCGGTAAAGGCACGCCGGGCCGCATCGTGGCGCAGATGAACCTTGGAGGGTTTGCCCACATCCGTCAACGGCATTTCGTCGAGCACAAAAACTTCCTTGGGTGCCGCCGCCCTCTCCGTGATGTGCTGGCGCACGAACTCCGCGATCTCCTCTCCCGTTGTGTTCGAGCCCGTGACGAGCTGCACATAGGCCACCGGCAGTTCACCGGCATAAGCGTCGGGTTTGCTGACCGCCGCGCCCAGCAGCACGGATTTGTGGCGCCGGAGCGTCTCCTCGATCATGGTGGGATCGATGTTGTGTCCGCCGCGAATGATCAGGTCCTTTGCCCGGCCGGTGAGCCACAGGTAGCCATCGGCATCGATGCGTCCCAGATCGCCGTTGTTGATCCAACCGTCGACGAACATACCCTTGTTGAAGGATTCATCCACATAGCCCGGCGTGATGCTCGGCCCCTTGATAATGACCGCGCCGATCTCGTCGGTCTTGCAATCCCTCTGGATTTTTCCGTCCTCGCCCAGGATCACTGCGCGAATCTGCGTATATGGCAGACGCAGTCCGCCGGAGCCGTACTTGGGATCACCGTCCTTCGGGCACTGGCTGACGTTCTGGGTGAATTCGGTGGCGCCGTAGGTTGCCAGCACGCGAACGCCGGTCGCATCCTCGATCTCCTTCGCCACTTCCGCCGGCATGGCCGTGGATCCGGTGCACATGTATTTCTTGAGCGAACTGATGTCCTCGCCCTTGGGCGGATTTTTTGCCAAGACAGACAGCGTGGTCGGCACACCTGACATGACGGAAACATGGAATTTCTCGACGAACTTCCAGTAGTTCGAAATGAATTTCTTGTCGCGGGCCCCCATGGGATGCGGAATCAGGATGGTCATGCCATGCGCCAGAGCAAGGATTCCCCTTCCGAAAAAACCCGCAACGTGGAACATAGGGTAGTCCGCGAAGATCACATCATTAGGACCGTGCTCCATGATGACCGCATTCGCCCAGCATTTGTATGCCATGCCGCGATGCAGAATGCGCACCAGCTTCGGCGCGCCGGTGGTGCCGCCGCTGTGCACATACGCGCCAACATCATCGGGTTTGATTTCGCGTTTGAAGGAGAGCTTGTCGCCTGGAAAATTTGCCATCGCCAGATCCAGATCGGAATCCGCAAGCACCTTGCCGCCCGGCCCTTTCACTGAAAAAAGCTGCACGCCTTTCAGCTCATCCTTGACGGTCTGCAGGTTTTCCCAGATTTCGTAACCGGGTGTCGGACCGAGAGCCACCACCACCTTCGCGTTTGACGCCTTGATCAGTTCAAGCCAATGGTCGGCCTTGAGCATCCAGTTGGCGCCGTGGGTTATTCCAGTCTCCATGCCGGCCATGGTGACGACGAACAACTGCGGCAACGTGGGCAGCAGATAAAACACGCAGTCAGCGTCTCGTACACCCAGGGAAAAAAAAAGGTTGGATGCCTGAATCGACTGCTTCTGCAATTCGCGATAGGTCACGGTTACGCAGGGGCTGGCAGGATCACCATCTTCGACATACTGAATGGCCGGTTTGTCAGGATTTTTTTCGCAACCCTGTCGAATAAGTTCGTTGACATTCCAGGAGGCGATGCGCTGCTCCAAAGGAACGCTCTCGAGCGCTTCGATATCCTTGATGGTTGCGATGCGGGTGTTCAGTTCCTGCGGTGCATTCATGATGTCTTCTTGGCCATTGGTGCGGTGTTCGGAAAAATTACCGGCGACTCCGGCGGTTTTGACTGAGTCAACCGCCGCCATCCGCCGCCGATGTCAAAGCGTCAGCGCCGAGAAACGCGCTGCCTGGTTGATATCGTTGCCATACAGTGATGCAAGCGTGATCGCACGCTTGTAATAAAGGCCGATATCGTGCTCATCGGTATAGCCAATGGCGCCATGCAGTTGCAGCGCATTGCGGGTGACCGCCAGCGCCACCCGTGACGTGCGCGACTTGACCGCAGCCGCCATCGCCCGGTGGGCCTCGCCCGCGTCATAGGTCGCCGACACACGGTACACCAGGGAGCGGTTGAGTTCGATGTCCACGAAACAGTCCGCTGCGCGGTGCTGAAGCGCCTGGAAGCTGCCCAGGGCCTTTCCGAACTGCTGGCGGAACTTGATGTATTCCAGTGTCATGTCCAACGCCATCGCAGACACCCCGACAAGGGCTGCGCCGCTGGTGATTGCGAGCAGGTCATACAGGCAGTCCGTCAGGGTTTGTGCCATCTCGCCGCGCGCCATGACCTGCGATTCCTCGACCAGCGCCCCGTTCATGACCAGTTCGCTCGAGGTGGAACCGTCGACGTTGTGGACGGTGTTCAACGTGACCAGGTGCTTCAACACAACACAAAGCATCAGTTCGTCGCCCACGGTCGCCGCGACAAAATAGGCTTGCGCGGTTTTCGCGAACGGAACGTGGCGGATGGTGCCATCCAGATACCAGGCCCCCCCCTCAAACCGCGCCGCAGGAATTGCGGAACCCACGTTTCCCCAGCCCTCCTGCGGCAGGGCGGGCACCAGAATCTGCAATCCGTCCTGGATTGCCCGAAGCTGAATTTCGGCCCGCTTGCCGATCTTCCCCAACACGTGCGCAACCGAGGCGACTTCGGCAAACGGCACCATCAGCAGTTGTTTGCCGGCTTCCTCAAGGGCGAGGCAGACATCGAACATACCCATGCCCAGGCCGCCTGACTCCTCGCTGACCGCTGCAAGGAGCCAGCCGGAGCGGACGATTTCCATCCAAGCCGGTATATCCATTTCAGTGCCGCTGTCGCGCAATGCCCGCGCGCGCTTGGGACCGCCGTGGTCCTTGCACAGGCGCACTGCCGTCTCACGCATCAGACTCTGCTGCTCGCTCAGTATCGGTTCCATCTAGACACTCCAATTCTTGTTCATCTTCCGCATTTCCCTGAGACCTAGCTCGGCAGGTCCAGTGCGCGCTTGGCAAGGATGTTGCGCTGAATTTCATTGGCACCGCCGCCCACGGTCACGCGGCGCATCTCGAACATATCCTCCGAGGGATTCACCGCCTCACCATTCACGTCGATGTCTGCAAGGCTTGCGCCCGAGGGCCCCGCCACCTGCACCAGGAATTCGGACGCCAGTTGAGCGAGCGGTCCCGCGGCCAGCTTCATGACGGGCGTCATGGAATCGGGCACCCTGCCCAGACCGTGAAGCGCCGCGCCATGCCGGTAATAGGCGGTGAACGCGAGCAAGTCAATCTCGAGCGAAGCCAGTTGCTGGCGAAATACGGGGTCGGTGTCAGCCCCGGTAACTCTTGCAAGCTGCCTTGCGCGATTGAGAAGAATCGCGGCATTACGCGGATGACCGGTCGCGAAGCGCTCCCCGCCCAGCAGCATCGTGGCAAGCTTCCAGCCGCCATTGATCGGCCCGATCAGGTTTTCCTTCGGCACACGCACATTGTCGAAGAACTCCTCCGCAAATTCGGCGTCACCGCGAATCGTCTTGATGGGCTTTACCGTCACGCCGGGGCTTTTCAGGTCGATCAGGAGCAGACTGATGCCGGCATGGCGCGGCTTGGCCTCGGCATCGGTACGGACCAGCGCGAACATCCAGTCGGCATAGTGGCCGTTGGTGGTCCATAGCTTGTGGCCATTGACGATGAAGTGATCTCCATCGAGAACAGCGCGCGTTTTCAAGCTGGCAAGATCAGAACCTGCACCTGTCTCCGAATATCCCTGGCACCAGGTGACCTCGCCGCTCAGGATGCCATTGCAATGTTTCGCTTTTTGCTCCGGCGTACCTGCATGTATCAGTATGGGGCCGAAAAAATTCAGGCCGTGTGGAAACGGCGTGGGCGCGCCGATCCTCGAAATCTCCTCGAACAGGATGAGCTGCTGCTCGAGGGTCGCGCCCATGCCGCCCGCTTCTTTCGGCCAATGCGGTGCGATCCAACCACGCTCGTAGAGTTTCCTGTGCCAGGGCTTCATCTCGGGCGGCGTCACCCTAGATGGTCGGTCGCGCAGATTTTCCGGGCAATTTTCGCCTACCCAGTCGCGAACTTCCTTGCGAAAAGCGGCGTCGGAGGGGTTGTCATCTGAAAAAAGAGTGGTGTTGTCCCAGGTCATGACAAATCCGCCTATGACCTGATTCGGGCGAGGCCGTTGTTGAGAACGATCTCATCGCGCCCAACCACGCGGCAGCGGAAAAACACCTCATTGCCCCTGATCCACATTTCCGTGCGCAAAGTTTCACCGGGGAAAAACGGCTTCACGAATCGCGCCTCCATGCTCTCGAATCGGCTTGCATCGTAATCGGCCACCGTGCGCACGATGGCATGCGCGGCAATGCCGTAATTGGCCAGGCCATGCAGTATCGGCCCGGAAAAGCCCACCCGTTTGGCATGCTCCGGATCGGCATGCAGGGGATTCACGTCTCCATTGAGCCGGTAGACAAGGGCAATGTTCGGCGCCGTCGGCAGGTCGCAGACCTTGTCCGGCTCGCCTTCGGGCACCTTGGGCGGCTCCGGTGTGGTGGTGACCTTGCCGCCAAATCCACCGTGGTTGCGTACAAAAATGCTGCCCTCGATGGTGGCGACTTTTTCACCGGCGGCATCCGTCAATTCACGCGCGGACTGGACGATGGCGCCGCCTCCCGGGCCCTTGTCGATGACTTCCCGGGTGCGCGCCTGTGAAACGAGACGTCCTTCGGGCTTAAGCTGCTTGTGAATGACGATACGTTGATCGGCGGCAACCACCATTTTTGGATCGATGCCAAAAAGTTCATTCTCTTCCTTCGTGCGCATGGTCCAGCCCAGCACGCTGGCCATGGCTGGAAAAGCGACGAGGTTTTTCTCGTACACATATTTCAATTGACCGGGATCGGCCAGATCCATACCTATGCCGATGCTCAGCGCGTAGAACATGGAATCGCGCTGGGTGTAGTTGACCTCCACCGGCGCGGGCCTGTGGGACATTAATTTTTCGTAATTGATTGCCATGGATGCTCTTGAAAAATTGCGGGACTTTGTTCGATTCGGTCAGGCCATGGTGCGAAAGAGGTATTGCCTCTCCGCGATCTCGCCGGACGGATGATTGGGCATCGACACACCCCAGTGGTCAGTGCGTCCTGGCGGCCACTTCCAGTCCGTGGGCGAGCCCACGGGATAGTTGTCATCCACCAGATTGATTTCGGAGGTGTACTCAATGACACCGCCAAAGGGCGGGACAAAATATCCAAACACATTGTTGCCGGGACCGTGCCGGCCCGGCCCCCAGACCAGCGGAACCTTGCTGTCACGCATGCGGCCGATGCCCAGCATCACGGCCTCCAGATCCTTCATCTCGAAAGCCAGATGATTGAGCGAACTCGCATCCGATTTCACATAGGCGAGAGCGTGGTGCTGCTGATTGCAGCGCACAAAGCTCATCGCCGCGGTGCGGTCTGAAATCCTGAACCCGAAAACCTTTTCAGCCAGGCTCACGCAGGCTTCGCGGTCCAACGTATTGAAAACCGAATGCGTCAGCTGTATCGGGCGGTTGCGATCATCGGGAAGTCGTGCGACGGGCTCGGTTTCGGTAATGAACCGGTAGATCTGCCCCTCCAGTCCCTGCAACAGAAAACCATGGCTTTTTCCGGGTTCGTCGAACATGCGCATCGGCCGATGCACGACATTGGATGCCTTGGCGCGCGCAGCCACACCTTCCACCTCCTCTTTACTGCCGGAAAACGTCACCGACGTGATGCCGGGCGTTGCGGCCTCGGTCGCCGACAGGATGTAGCCGTGATCACCCGTGCCGCGCAGAAACGAGGTCGCGCCCCGCTTTCCTGCGTCAAGCAGCCCCCATGATTCCGTGAGAAATTTCACCGCAGCATCGGCCTGCGGCATTTCCAGTTCAACGCTGCGCAATCTCATTTGCTGTCTCCCGAAAAAATACAGTCCCCGGAGGTCCGGGAAAAATGCAATGCCCCGGAGGACCGGGGCACTGGCGCGGGTTCAATATCACACGCGCATTTTACGGGATATGCGACGCGGCGGTGGGCCGTCCGGTGAACGCCCGCAAGGCTTTCCCGGTTGGCCGACGGGCTATCCCTTCATCACCTCGGGATTCGCGACGTTGATCGGTTTTCCCTGCGAATACGCCACGATCTGGTCAATGGCAGCGCCGTAATAGGATTCGTAGTTTTCCCGCACCACGTAGCCCAGATGCGGGGTGCTGAGGACGTTTTTCATCCCCAACAACGGATGATTGCCTTTCAGCACCGGTTCCTCCTCGAAAACGTCCACGGCCGCAAAACCGGGCCGTCCCTTTTTCAGGGCGTCTACCAGGTCAGGGCCGGCAATCAGCGGGGCGCGACTGGTATTGACCAGCAGTGCGGTAGGTTTCATTCGCGCCAAATCCGCCGCCGTGACAATGCCCCGGGTCTCCGCATTAAGCGGCAGGTGCAGCGAAATCACGTCGGCGCCTTCGAAAAACGATTCCCGGCTCGCGGCCGTGGCGAACCTGGCGGCGCGGGCCTTCTCCATGGAGGCGCCGCGCCCCAGGCAAACCACGTTCATGCCGAACGCCCGGCCCACGCCGGCGACGATGCTGCCGATGCGGCCGTAGGCATAGACGCCCAGCGTCTTGCCGTGAAGGCCGGTACCCAGGGTCGTCTGCCAATGCCCCTCCCGCAGTTGCGCCGACTCGAAAGGGATGTGACGCAGGGCTCCGATGATCAACCCCCAAGCCAGCTCGGCCGTGGCGTTGGGCATGCCGCTGCCGCCGGCGCTGACCAGGATGCCTTTCTCAGTGCAGGCTTTCATGTCGATGTGCGCCGCGTTCGGTCCGGTCTGGCTGATGAGTTTGAGTGCCGTCATTTTCGCAAGCATCTCCCGGGTGATGCGGGTGCGCTGCTGGGTCAGCAATAGGGCCTCGAACCCGGCAAGACGCGAGGCAATGCCATCGAGGTCCGTGCGAGGATCGTTGAAGACCGTTACTTCATGTCCCTTCAACCGTGCGTAGCAATCCAGTGTGCGGACTGCATCCTGATAGTCATCGATGATGGCAACTTTCATGCATTTCTCCCCTGTACGATATTGCGGCACATTGTAGCGGTTGATTCCGCCCCGCCTTGCCTGTCGCCCTCCGCCTGGCAACCGGCAAGGGGCTAGAATCGAAGCCACGCATCGATTTTCAGGGAACCGCCATGAAACCTTCAATTTTGCTTTTGTCTTTGGCAACATCGCTGCCCCTGGCGGCATGGGCCCAGCAAACGGTCACGATTGTCACCTCGTTCCCCAAGGAACTGACCGCCGCCTATCAGCAGGCATTTCAGAAGCGCAATCCCGGCACCAAGGTCGAAATCCTGAACAAGGCAACCGCGGCAGGCGTCGCATACGTGCGCGAATTGCGCGCGGGAGAGCGCCCTGATGTCTTCTGGGCGTCGGCGCCCGACGCTTTCGAGGTGCTGGCCAAGGACGGCCTGCTCACGAAATACGATCCGGGCATCAAGGGCATCCCCAACAAGATCGGCAATTACCCGATCAACGATCCCCAGGGGTTCTACCTCGGTCAGGCGCTCGCCGGCTACGGCATCATGTGGAATACGCGCTATCTGAAGGCGAACAAGCTGCCCGAACCGCGCGAGTGGGCTGATCTGACCAAGGCCGTCTACTTCAGCCACGTGGCCACGTCGTCGCCATCGCGCTCGGGCACCACCCACCTCACCATGGAAACCATTCTCCAGGGCGAGGGATGGGCCAAGGGCTGGGAACAGATTCTGCGGATCGCGGGCAATTCCGCCGCCATTACGGAACGAAGCTTCGGTGTTCCGGACGGCGTTTCAAATGGACAATACGGAATCGGACTGGTGATCGATTTCCTTGGCCTCGCGCCGAAAAACTCCGGCTTTCCGGTGGAGTTCGTCTATCCCAGCGTGACCGCGATTGTTCCGGCGAACATCGGCTTGATCAACGGCGCCAAGAATGCCGAACTCGGACGAAAGTTTATCCATTTCTCGCTGTCGCCGGAAGGCCAGGAACTGCTGCTGGACAAGGCCATCAGCCGCCTGCCGGTGCTGCCCGAGACCTACAAGAAGGCCCCCGCAGATTGGCCCAATCCCTACACCGGAAAGATCCGCGCCAAGGTGAATTTCGATTCCGATCTCGCGGAAAGCCGTTATTACGTGGTGTCGTCACTCTTTGATCAATCCATCACCTTCCGCCACAAGGAACTCATGGCGGCCGCCAAGGCCATCATCGACGCCGAGAAGAAAGTCGCCGCCAAACCCAACGCGCAGGCGGCGAAGCAGATCGCCGAGGCAAAAGCCCTGGCCTTCTCACCGGTTGTTGATGAGGCGAAGGTGAAAGACCAGGAATTCCTGAAGATATTCCGTGACACCAAGCGCAGCGCCGAAACCACGAAACGCATGACGGCGCTGGAAGAGCACTGGTCCAACGAGGCGAAAAGCAATTACGCCCGCGCCGTGGCACTGGCCAACGAAGCCGCGAAAATCGCGAATTGAATTCCCGCGTCACCCTTGCGCAGGTCGCCGTCGGCCTCGCAATCGCGGCGTTCCTGGTGGTGTTTCTGATCGCACCGGTATTGACGGTGATCTACGTGGCCTTCGCCGACGGCGCGGGCGGTTTCACCCTGTCGCATTTCATCTCTTTTTTCCAGATCACGCTGATGCGGGAATCGTTCCTCAACAGCCTGTACGTCGGGGGGATGACGGTGCTGGTGACCAGCCTCATCGGCGTGCCACTGGCCTACTTCACCGTGCGCTTCCGGTTTCGCGGCGCCGCCATCATCCAGACGCTGGGGGTTCTGCCCCTCATCATGCCGGCCTTTGTCGGCGCATCGGCGATGCAGTTGCTCTTTGGGCGTTCCGGTTCCGTCAACCTGATTCTGATGGATGCCTTCAATGTCTCCATTCCGCTGATGGATGGCCTCAACGGCGTGATCTTCGTGGAAAGCCTGCATTACTTTCCCTTCATCCTTCTCAACCTTTCCGTGGCGCTCGCCAACATTGACACCGCCATGGAAGAGGCCGCCCAGAATCTGGGGGCGTCGGGATGGCGCCTGTTTCGACGCGTGGTATTCCCGCTCGCCCTGCCCGGGTATATCGCAGGCGCGTCACTGGTCTTCATCAAGGTGTTCGACGACCTTGGCACTCCCCTGATTCTCAACGTGACCAACATGCTCGCGCCGCAGGCCTATCTGCGGGTGACCTCCATCGGCATCGACGATCCCATTGGTTATGTGATCTGCGTCCTGCTGGTTTTGTTCTCGGTGGCCGCGATGGCCGGATCCTCGTGGTTTCTCAAGGGGCGCGACTTCGCGACACTGCAACGCGGCGGAGCGGCGGGATTGCGCCGGCAGCTCACGCCCTGGCAATCGGTGATCGCGTATTCGCTGGTCGTGTTTCTGCTCCTGCTGGTGCTCTCCCCCCATATCGGGCTGTTGCTGCTGTCGCTGTCGAAGGTCTGGAGCTACTCGGTCCTGCCCGATGACTATACGCTGGCAAACTACGCGACCATACTCAACGACTCCACCCGCATGATGGTCAACACCGTCATCTACTGTGGCGGAGCTGCCCTGCTGGATGTGATTCTCGGCACTGCCATCGCGTACCTGGTCCTGCGCACCCGACTGCCCGGCCGCCAGTGGCTCGACCACATGTCCACGGTCGCGCTTGCAATGCCTGGCGTGGTGCTGGGTATCGGCTACCTGCGCAGCTTCAGGGACGTGGAACTGCCCTTCGGCATGGGGCCGCTGCTGGGTTCATCGCTGATCTTCATCCTCGCCTACTCGGTGAGACGACTGCCCTACGCGCTGCGTTCCTGCAATGCGGCGCTGGCGCAGGTTCATCTTTCCATGGAAGAAGCCGCGCAGAACCTGGGCGCCTCGCGCGGTCGCACCATCATGCGCGTCGTGGTTCCAATGATGATGGGCGGGATGCTGGCCGGGTTCGTCACCAGTTTCATCACCGCGGCGGGTGAAATCTCGGAAACGATCCTGCTCACCAGCCGCGAAAGCCTGGCCCCCATGTCCTACGGCGTGTATCTCTACATGCAATCGATCGCAGGGCGCGGCCCCGGCGCGGCACTCGGGGTGCTCGCGGTGATACTGGTCGGCTTGGGAACCTATCTTTCCAATCGTCTTGTCGTTGCCAGGCAAGCCGCCATGGAACGCCGATGAGAAAGGAGCGGAATCATGCATGAACCGGTCAGTGTCGATGTAGAGAAAGTCACGCTTTCCTTCGGTAACAACAAGGTGCTTGACGGTATCAATGTCACGGTCAAACCCGGCGAATTCTTCGCCCTGCTCGGGCCTTCGGGCTGCGGAAAATCGACGCTGCTGCGCCTGATCGCGGGTTTCAATCGCGCCCAGTCGGGACGTGTCAGGGTGGCGGGCGAAGACATCAGCGACATGCCACCGTGGAAGCGAAATGTCGGCATGGTGTTTCAGAGCTATGCACTGTGGCCGCACATGAGCGTGGCGCAGAACGTGGCCTTCGGCCTTGAGGAAAAGCATCTGCCCCGTGAGGCGGTACGCCGTGGCGTGGCCAAGGCTCTTGAACTGGTCGGCCTGACCGAACTGGCGGCGCGCAAACCCGGCCAGATATCCGGCGGCCAGCAACAGCGTGTGGCGCTGGCACGCACCCTGGCGATAGAACCACGGGTGCTGCTGCTTGACGAACCCCTGTCGAATCTGGATGCTCAATTGCGCCACCACATGCGTCGCGAACTGGTGGCACTGCAGCGCCGGCTGGGCATTACCACGATATTCGTGACGCACGACCAGGAAGAGGCATTGACCACCGCGGATCGCATGGCCGTCATGGACAAGGGCGTCATCCAGCAGATTGGCACGCCCGTGGAACTGTTCGATACACCGGTAAGCCGCTTTGTCGCCGAGTTCATCGGCAGCGTGAATATATTGCGCGGCTCGATCGTCGGGGGCGCAGGCGGCGACGCGAGATTCTCCTCGAGTGCGGGTGAGTTCGGCGTTCCTGCTGGCGAGGAAAATCATTCCAGTGGAGAAATTTCGGTGGCATTCCGGCCTCACGCGCTGCTGATTGCAAGGCAGGATGCCGACAGGGATCCGCTTCGCGCCTGGCTGTCCGCGAAGGTGACTGAACGCGAATTTCTCGGCGAATTCGTCCGCTACCGGCTGCAGGCCGGGGACACCGAACTACTTGCCGACATCCCCCACCGTCATGGCGATGAAGGATTTGCCAACGGCGCCAGTGTCATGGCCGGCATCGATCCCGCGCAAATGCGCATCTTTACAGGCTGAACGTTCCACTCCGTGCGGCTTGCTCCAGTCTGCCGGAGTTTTCTGCTACATTTTGCCCGTTCAAGCTGGCGCCATTCGTGATCGCCACAGCCCCCCTCCCGCAGACAACCCACCAGGAGTACCCCATGTCCGCCGTACTGGAAAAAGAAACCTTCGACATCCGCCTGTTGCACCCCATCTCCACCGCCGAGCTGCAGCGCCGCTGGGCTGCCGCGCGCGCTCAGATGAAATCCGCCGGTGTCGACGTGCTGGTAACGCAAAGCACCAATGCGCAATCCGGCGGCGGCTACGTGCGCTGGTTCATCGACCAGTTGAACGGCGGCTCAAACCCGCTCACCGTGATGTTCCCGGCCGAGGGCCTCATGACCGTGGTCAACCAGGGCCCTTTCGGCAAGGACCGCAAGTTCGACGGCAAGAGCGCCCCCAATCGCGGGATCGGCAAGCGCGTGTTCACACCAAGCTACCCTTCACTGCAATACACCGGCAACTACGACGCCGACATCATCGCCCGCGAGATCCTGCAGGATGGCCACAAGACCGTCGGCATGGTGTGTCCGGCAACGATGTATCACAGCTTCGGCGCGCGTCTTACCGAATTGCTGAAGGCACAAGGCGTCACCATCGTCGATGCAACAGACATCATCGACAAGGTGAAATGCGTTAAAAGCGCCGAAGAATTGCAGCTCGTGCGCAACTCCTGCGCGATGCAGGATGAAGTGATGCGCCGCGTCGCCGGCCATATCAAACCGGGCATGAAGGATTTCGAGGTCTATGCCTACGCGCAATACCAGGGCCAGCTGCTCGGCAGCGAAAACGGCATCTTCCTGGGTTCCTCGGCCACACCGCCGGAACCTGCGGCCTACAAGCCCCGCTCGCAGATGGGCCGCGAAATCAAGAAGGGCGATGTGTTCATGCTACTGGTGGAGAACAGCGGTCCCGGAGGCTATTACACCGAGATCGCGCGTCCCTTCTGCCTGGGCAAGGCACCACAGGCGCTCAAGGATCTTGTTTCGCTGATCGTCGAGGCCCAACTGAACACGGTGAAGCGATTGAAACCCGGCGCTTCCTTTCCCGAAATCTGGGACGCGCACAACGCTTTCATGCGCAGCAAGAACAAGCACGAAGAAGAGCGTCTGCATTCACATGGCCAGGGCTACGACCTGGTCGAGCGTCCCCTCGTGCGGCATGACGAAACGCAGATGAATGTCGAAGCCAACATGTACTTCGCCTGTCATCCGGAAGTCACCACGCCCAAAGAGTTCATGACCATTTGCGACAACTTCCTCGTGAAGCCCGATGGGACGCAGGAACACCTTCACAAATTTCCGCAGGAAGTTATTGAAATTTAAAGGTTTTTTAAACAATCGCGCGCGGCAGGATGTCCGCGCGCTTTTTTTTGGAGACATGACCATGCGCATGCCCCTCGCCGTTCTGGCCGTTCTGATGGGCGCGATCGCGCCCCTTGCGACGGCGCAGAACTTCCCCGCCAAACCGGTGCGCGTCATCATCACCATCCCCCCCGGTGGCGCTGCCGACGTGATCCTGCGCATGGTGGGCCCGCGAATCTCGGAGGGCCTTGGCCAGCCGTTGATCCTTGAAAACAGGCCGGCCATGGCGGGTGTGCTGGCGTCCGAGCAGGTGGCGCAGATGCCGCCCGATGGATACAACCTCCTCTTCACCACCCCCAGTTCGCAGATCACCGTGAAGTTCCTGTCGAAGAACGTGCGCTACGACGGAGAAAAGGATTTCACACCGATTACCGCCTTTGTCGAACCCGTCTCCACGCTTGTCGTTCACCCGTCGGTGCCTGCCAACACGCTGAAGGAACTGATCGATTACGCCAAACGCAATCCGGGCAAGCTCGCTTACGGAACGCCGGGGGTCGGATCGGTATTCCACCTTGTGGGAGAGGCGTTCAAACAGGCCGCAGGTGTCGACATCCTTCACGTGCCGTACAAGGGCACCATCATCGCCGTCAACGATGTGGTGGGCGGCCAGATCCAGATGACCCTGAGCGCGCTCCCCAATGTGCGCCCGTTCATCGCCTCCGGAAAGCTCAGGCTGCTCGCGTGGCTGGGTTCACGTCGCTTTCCTGTGGCTCCAAACGTGCCCACCGCCGGCGAGATCGTCCCGGGATTCGAGCAGCCGCCTTCGTGGTTCGGCATGTTCGGCCCTGCGAAAATGCAGCGGCCCGTGGTGCAAAGGCTGAACAGTGAAATGGTCAAGGTGCTGACCGCACCTGACATGAAACCCAAGCTCGAGGAGATGGGCAACTTCGTCATTGCGAATTCGTCGGAAGAATTTGCCGCACTGATGAAAAAGAGTTCCGACCTCTTCGGCAATGTCATCTCTCGCGCGGGCATCAAGCCGGAGGATTGATCTTTCCGGCGTCAATCATGACTCATTTTCGTAGCCAGTGTACTTGAGCAGTCCGCTCCTCACCCTGAACGTGCATCAGGTGCTTCGCGCAGCCCTTGGCGCGGGCGCTTCAATGCTCGAATGTTCGATGGACCTCGACCGCTCAAGGACAACTGTCGGTATTGGCCCCGGCGGATGGACTTTGAACGACAAGTCCTTTCCCTGGCTGGATGGCTGCAAGGACAGAACCATCTACTACTGGACCGGAGAAACCTTCCGCCCGGCTGCGCGCTACGCCGGTTCGCTGATCAAGCTGGTACCCACACAATGGGGCGCGCCAACCTTTGAAATCGATGGCATCAAGATGCTGCCCACGGCGCATGTCTCGCCCTACAACGATGCCGAAAGAAAAGTGGGCCTGATTGAACCTCGGGGCAAGGTGATCCTGGACACCTGCGGCGGCCTGGGCTATTTCGCAGCGTGGTGCCTCGCGGGGAATTCGAGCCAGGTCATTTCCTACGAAAAATCAGAAGACGTGATCTGGCTTCGGGGAATCAACCCGTGGTCACCCGTTCCCAACCCGGGTTTGACACTGAACCTGGGCGACATTTCGAAGCGGGTCGCGGAACTGCAGAGCGATTCCGTCGATGCGGTGCTGCACGATCCACCGCGGTTTGGTATCGCCGGAGAACTCTACTCGCAAGTCTTCTACGACCAGCTGGCCCGGGTGCTCAGGCGCCGGGGCCGGCTGTTTCATTACACCGGCACCCCGAACAAATTGACAAGCGGACGAGACGTGCCCAATGAAGTGCTCAAACGCCTGCGGCGTGCCGGATTTGCCGGCGAATTGAACGGCGACGGCGTGCTTGCACAGAAAAAATAGGCAGCGGCGGAATAGAACTTAGCCGCAGATGGCGAATGGCATGACGAATCAGATTTCCTTCTTAAGCAACCGGTCAAGGGAATACCGGCCGCCGCCCCTGAAAAAGATGGCGGTCAGCAGCAGCCACCACAGCAGGGCATATTCAATCCCGCGGCTCGTCCAGAAATAGCCGAACTTCCACTGGAAGACGGTGATGATCACCGCCATCTGAATCCACACAACAACGGCCGCGGCGCGGGTGAAAAGCCCGAGCGCAACGCAGGCCGCGGCGATCGATTCCGAAAACACCGTCAGGTAAGCCAGAACATCGGAAAACGGCAATCCCGCCGTCGCAATGTTTTCTGTCCCCTTTTCCGCCCAGTTGGTCATGATCTTCTGGACCCCATGTGGCACCAGGACCGCACCCGTGCAGAAACGCATGAAGGCATAACTGTACGGGGACAGCTTTTCATAAATGCCCCCAAGCGCGGGTATCAGGAGCCTGTTGCGGTCTATGTTATCGTCATCCATGAATGTCTTCTCCGGTTGTTCGAATCAGCGCCCATTGGCCCCGATCTGCCATCGAAACCATTGAATGGTCAGTCTACGCCCGGATGCGAAATTCGTCATTTCTCCACCACCCTCAGCATCGACCATTCCAGAACGGTTAGTCCGCGCGTGAAATACACTCCGCCAACCCCGGTTGCCCGGGGGTGCCGGGTTGAATCGATAATCAAGGAGCACGGCATGAAGATGTTTCTCGTTGCCCTCGCGGCCGTTGTCATGGCGCTTCCCGCCCGGGCACAGACTTATCCGGACAAACCGATTCGCATGGTGGTTCCGTTTCCGCCGGGAGGTCCGCTGGACGTGGTGGCGCGCGTCTTCGCGGCACCCATGGCGGAGAAATTCGGACAATCAGTATTTGTCGAAAACCGCGCGGGTGCCAGCGGCAACATCGGCATGGACACAGTGGCACGCGCACAACCCGACGGGTACACCCTGTTATGGATGCTGGATTCGATGCTGACGGTCAATCCCATTGTCTATCCCACCGCCGGCGAGTTGCTGGAGCGCCTGCGACCCATCGCCATCGTCGCGGAAAACGTTTCAGCCGTGGCGGTCAATCCCGCTCTAGGAGTGAAGT
>CAIUKQ010000374.1 GCA_903899705.1 uncultured beta proteobacterium | reverse complement strand
TGCCTGGACTGCCGATTTCAGCGCCTGCAACAGGATTTCAAATTCCCCTTTCGATTCCTCAGGGATCGGAGTATTGGCGTCGCAGCAGGCGTCGAGTTTTTGCTCTGCGGCGCGAGCCGCGGCGGTGACCTCGGCCAGACCGAAGGTCTGCGCCGAACCCGCAATGGAATGCAGGGCACGGCGCAGCGTTTGGGGCGCCACTGCCCCCCCTGTGACGCAGTCCACAACTCGTCCAGTTCCGCCATTCGAGCCGGCAGACCCGAACGGTAATCCGCGGAAAGTCCCGCAAGCGCCTCGCGAAACGCGTCTGTGGACACGGCTGGCGTCTGCGTCAGTCTTCGGGCATGCCCAGAACCGCGCGCACCGCCTTCATCAACACATCCACTTCAAAAGGCTTGGTGATGTAGCCGTCGGCGCCCCCGGACAGGCCCTTGAGTACGGATTCGCGCGTCGCCTTGGCGGTCAGCATGATGACGGCAACCTTCTTGAATGCCGGATGGGCGCGCAGTTTTTCAAGGATATTGAATCCATCGGCGTCGGGCAGCATCACGTCGAGCAGCACCAGATCGGGAACGGGAGCACGGCGCAATGCCTCGAGGATCTCGGCGCGATTGACGGCCATCCGGGTTTCAAACCCCTCCATGCCGAGAAAAGTCTTCAACAGCTTTGCGAGGCTGGATTCATCCTCGACAATCACGACGGTCAACCGGCCCCCGCCCGCCGCCTTTCGTTCGACCGGCGCTCGCCGGGCAATGCGCACGTAATACCCGTTCTTCTTCAGCTCGCTAAGCCCGTCGCTGGCCTCCCGTTCATCAACAGGCTCACCGCCATCCTGCGGGACGTAAAACGAACCCGTCCTGAGGAAGTCGCCGACTTCTATGTCGCCGGACAAGGCCTTGCCGGTAACGATCGCCAGCCTTTTTGCGACGAGATCTCCCATGGCCGCTGCAACCGCTTCCGGTGACATGGACTTGGCGCGGCGGGAGATCTCCGCCACCGTCGAACTTCCATCCATCAATACGAGGAGTTCCAGCTCGGAGGGTTTGAGAAGAGTCGAGGAATCCTTCAATTCCTTCTCGCCAGCCGGGGTCGGAGTAATCACGTCGCCCGGGGCGAGATTAAATACTGGAGTCGTTGCCATAAAAGAAATTGTAGTCCCATCCGGACATTCACAGGTACGAAACAGGAATCCGTCAGCATTGGCCGACACGGCTGCACAAATCAGCCCCGGTCATTACGCCGTCCGGCTTCCTTTTAGCTCATATATCTTTTCAGTCTGTGTGCGCCCCTTGATCGGCACACTGTCGACCAGACGGGTCTCGAAGCGGGCCCCGATTTTTTCCAGGCTCGACGCGGAAATCAGGATGCGTGTGTCGTAGTCGCGATTGAGCTTCTCGATCCGAGCCGCGAGATTCACCCCGTCTCCGAGCAGACTGTAGTTGAGCCGGTCGCTGGAACCGAAATTGCCAACCACGACATGCCCGACATTGATGCCGATCCCGGTAATCAGTTGCGGACGCCCTTCCTTTGCCCAGCGCGCGTTGGCCTCAATCAGCTTCTGCTGGCATTCCAGTGCAGCCCGGCAGGCGCGGCCCGTGCCATCCTCTACCGGTTCAGGCGCGCCCCAGAATGCCATCACCGCATCACCGATGTATTTGTCGACGGTGCCGCCGTGTTTCATGATGACGCTGGTCATCAGCTCCAGGTATTCGGAAATCTGGCTCAGCAATTCTTTTGGCGGGAGGCGTTCGGCGATGGCCGTAAACCCGAATATGTCGGTGAACATCACCGTCAACTCCGCTTCATGCCCACCCACACGGGCAAATTCGGGTGAGGTAAGCAGTTTTCTCACCAGATCAGCCGGCACATAGCGCTTGAATCCCTTCAATGCCTCGATGGCGGACTCCAGCGCTCCGCTCAATTGCGCCACCTCGGTAATGCGGGATTTCACGCCATTGAACGATTCGAGCTCGAAGGCT
>CAIUKQ010000373.1 GCA_903899705.1 uncultured beta proteobacterium | reverse complement strand
TGAAATGGCAGGTCAACGCCAGCCCGTTGTCGTTCCTGTTCGAAAGCACAAGCAAGATCACCCGCTTCACCGATGGTCGCGACCCTGCGGCGCGTTCGCGCGAGGTCTTTCACTTCTTCCAGCCGGCCTGGATCTGGGTTTCAGACCGGCGTTGGCCAGTGGGCCGGCAAACGAGATTTCACCTTCACCTCAGCCTGGCAATTTCACTTCGCATGGAGCGGTAGTTGAGGCGGTACAGTCGTTGCAAGACTGGTATGCCGATGGCGATTCTACAGTTGACATCCAGTTGAGTTTTGAAAGCCCCGCTGTTGTTAACGACCCAGCGGAAATTTCGGCAAATCCTTCCATTCAAACTGTTCAAGCGGGCCGCCCGGCCCAAGGCATTGACGTTGAGGACACACCAGGTCTTTCCAGTTGGTCCATAGGCTATGCGCTGATGGAAATGCATCTTGCCAAATCTGATGATGCTGCGCTAGGGATGGAAGTGGACCATTTCAATGGATTGAATGGTACCTTGACAGGAATCGGCTTGGACGCTGCGCAATCAATGATTGGCGCACCGAGATTCGGAAGTGACGCGCAGTCAATGCAAATGCTGTCCGGATTGACCGAGGGCTTGGCGGTATTGAGCTAGGTTTCCGCTCTTGACAAAAGTAAAGCGGGATCAGTTTGGCTGCACGTCCCAATTACTTGGAATCAAAAGCATCCGAACACACCTTGCATTTCGGATCCTTTCCCAGCCTCACCGACCGCCACTCCATCGCCAAAGCATCCAGCAGCAGCAACCGCCCCGCCAGTGTCTTGCCAACCCCGGTGATCACCTTGATCGCCTCTGCCGCCTGCATGGTGCCGATGATGCCGGTGAGCGGGGCGAAGACGCCCATGACGGCGCAGCGGGTTTCCTCGAGCTCTGCGTCTTCGGGGAACAGACACTCGTAGCAGGCGCTGTCGGGCAGCCGGAGGTCGAAGACGGTGATCTGCCCGTCAAAGCGCACGCCGGCGCCGGAGACGAGCGGTTTGCGGTACTTGACGCAGGCGCGGTTGACGGCGTGGCGCGTCGCGAAGTTGTCGCAGCAATCGAGGACGACATCGGACTGCTCGACGGCTAATTCCAGTGCGGCGCCTTCAAGGCGTGAGGCGATGCACTCGATTCGGGTTTCCGGGTTCATGCGCGCAAGCGTTTCCTGCGCGGATTCGACTTTCGGCTTACCCACGGCGTTGGTGGCGTGCAGGATCTGGCGCTGGAGGTTTGTCAGGTCTACGGTATCGCCATCGGCAATCACCAGCGTCCCGACTCCGGCGGCGGTGAGGTACATGGTGGCTGGAGACCCCAGTCCGCCGGCGCCGATCACAAGGGCGCGGGCATCGAGAAGTTTTTGCTGGCCTTCGACGCCGATTTCATCGAGCAGGATGTGGCGCGAATAGCGCAGTAGCTGCGAGTCGTTCATGGGGGTGCGATGCGCAACGGCACGCTCTCGTTAGGGCGGTTGATCCCGACGAACGTCAACGCGACGATGCCAGGCAGTCCGCCTTGCTCAGTTGCTGGCCGCAGGCTTGGCCGGTTCGCCGGCGCTGGCGGACTGGAGTGTCTTGGCAACCGGTTTTCCCTTGAGAAAGTTGATGGCCTGCTGGAACTGGAAGTCCTTCTCGGTGGCAAATTCAAGTGGTGCAGCGGGTTTTTCTTCGGCCGATTTTGCGGGTGCCGGGTTATTGGCCGCTGCCGCCGCCTTTTCCTTTTCATCCTGAGGATTGACCAGATGCTTGTCCAGGTCGGCTTCGCGCAGGCGATTGGAGGAAGCCGTGGGGTCTTCAACAATCATGTCCGGCACGATGCCCTTGGCTTGGATCGATCGTCCCGACGGCGTGTAATACCGCGCCGTCGTCAGCTTGATCGCGGTGTTGTTGCCAAGCGGCATGATGGTCTGCACCGACCCCTTGCCGAAGGTTTGAGTCCCGATTAGCGTTGCGCGTTTGTGATCCTGCAGGGCGCCGGCGACGATTTCGGAGGCTGAAGCGGACCCGCCATTGACCAGCACCACCATCGGCACATTTTTTACTCCTGCGGGGAGGGTCTTCAGCATATCCTCGCCGCGGCCGCGCAGGTAATCATCGGGGGTGACCGTGAACTTGCGCTTCGCGTCCTCGGTGCGTCCATCGGTTGAAACGACCAGCGCATTGTTCGGCAGGAATGCCGCAGAGACACCCACCGCGCCATTGAGCAATCCACCCGGGTCATTGCGAAGATCGAGTATCAATCCCTTGAGCGGGCCGTCCTTGTACAGGGCGGTGATGTGCCTTGCCATGGTCTCGACGGTGTGTTCCTGGAATTGCGAGACGCGAACCCAGCCGTAGCCGGGCTCAATCAGCTTCGATTTCACGCTTTGCACCTGGATGACATCTCGAATCAGCGTCACCTCGAAAGGATTTTCGACGCCTTTTCGAACGATCGTGATGCGGATTGGAGCCTTCGGTTTTCCACGCATGCGCTTGACGGCGTCGTTGAGGCTCATGCCTTTCACCGGCGTGTCATCGAGCTTGATGATCAAGTCGCCGGACTTCAGGCCGGCGCGATACGCGGGCGTATCCTCGATCGGAGATACGACCTTTACAAAACCGTCTTCCATGCCGACTTCTATGCCCAAGCCGCCGAATTCTCCCTGCGTGCCGACCTGCAGTTCCTTGAAGGCTTCCTGGTCGAGATAAGCCGAATGGGGATCAAGCCCTGAGAGCATCCCGTTGATGGCCTCGTTGATGAGTTTCTTGTCTTCGACCGGTTCAACGTAACCGCTTTTGATGGCGCCGAAAACTTCAGCGAAAGTGCGCAACTCATCGACAGGCAGGGGAAACCTGCTGCCCTCGCGCTGCGCAACCGCAGAAAAGTTGAGGCTGAGCAAAACGCCCGCCAGGACACCAACCAATACCAGGCTGGCTTGCTTGATTTTTGTGCCCATCGTGTTGCTCCTTGCCTAACGGTAGCGTTGCTTCTCAGGCAATTGGATTGGCGGGGGTTAAACGAATGAGTTCAGCCCGAATTTTCAGCGCCGGGCCAGCCATTTTTCAGGGTCAAAAGTCTTTCCCTCGTGCCTTATTTCAAAGTATAACCCCGATTCTTCGCTGCCACCGCTTGCGCCGACTGTGGCAACCGATTCGCCACCCCGAACCTTGTCGCCTACGCTTTTGAGCAGGGATTCGGTATTGCCGTAAATCGAAAGAAAGTCGGCGCCGTGGTCCAGAATCAGCAAATTGCCGAATCCGCGCATCCATTCGGCGAAAACGACCCTCCCGGGGGCTACGGCATGGATTTCCTCGCCCGCGGCCACCTTGTAAAACAGGCCTTTCCAGCTTGGGCCGCCATCGGAACGGCTGGCGCCGTATCGATGGGTCACCACCCCGCGTATGGGCTGGCGCAAAAGGCCTTTGAGGCTCGCAAACGGCTTGTCGGACAAAGCAGGTTCAGCCGGTTTGTCGCCGGCGCGCCCGCGCGGGCCGGGTGTTGATGCGATCACCTTGCCGATTTCCTCCACGAGGCGCGAGAGGCGGTTTTCGTCACGCTCAAGGCCCTTGACCTCGCGCTGCTGGCTTCGAAGCTGAGCCGAGACCCGCTCGAGGACCCTTCGACGTGCCGTTTGCTGCGAAACCAGCTCTGCGCGGCGCGCTTTCTGGTCGGACTCGATCTCCGCAATGTCGCGGTTGTTCTGCACCTGCTCGGCTTCAATGTCCCGCAGTGCGGCCAGGTCGCTGCGCACGCCTTCCATGAGCGCGGTTTGTGCGCGAACAATGTGTGAAACATAGTGCATGTCGCGGGCGGTCTGGTTGGGATTTACTCCGGAGAGCAGGAGGTGCAGATGGCTGGGTTCGCCCTGGCGGTAAATGGCGGCGAGCACCGTGCCCAGATCGTGCTCCCTCTGGACAATTTCCGACTCTTTCGCAGACTTTCGTGCCGCAAGCGCCCTCAACGCTGCGCGAGCCGCGTCGCGCTTTCGTGCCAGTTCCCGAAGTTCGCGATTGGCCTGGGAGATGGATTGCTCGGACTCGCGCAATTCTTCGCGCGCCTCGGTCCGCGCATCCACGGTCCCGGCAATGTCGACCCGGAGGGCCTCGATACGCGCCCGCAGCGCCTTGAGTTCAGGGGTATCTGCGGGCCGGCAACTGACGGGAAATGCGAATGCTGCGGCTGCAACGAGTTGAACGACGCGCCGCACCCGGCTCAAGCACTGGCCTTTCCCTGATTGGCGACCGATCGCTTGGCCGCCTCGATTTCGGCGGAATCTCCAAGGTAGTAATGGGGGCGCAACGGCTTGAGGTTTGCGTCCAGTTCATAGACCAGCGGACGCGCTGTGGGAATGTCCAGGCTGATGATCTTTTCGTCGGAGACGTTCTCAAGATATTTGACCAGCGCACGAAGCGAATTGCCGTGTGCAACGATCAGCACGCTTTTGCCTGCGGCCACCTGCGGGGCGATGACGCTTTTCCAGTGCGGAACCAGGCGCGCCACCGTGTCCTTGAGGCATTCGGTCAGCGGCACCTCGTTTTTGTCCAGGTGCGCATAACGGGGATCGTTGGTGGGGCTGCGAGGATCGGAAGGAAGCAGTTTCTCCGGCGGGATGTCATAGCTTCGACGCCAGCGCAGAACCATTTCCTCGCCGAATTTCGCCGCAGTTTCCGCCTTGTTCAAGCCCTGCAGGGCGCCGTAATGGCGTTCATTGAGGCGCCAGGAGGGATGAACGGGGATCCACATGCGGTCCATCGCTTCCATGGCTATCCACAACGTCCTTATCGCCCGTTTGAGAACCGAGGTGTGCGCGAGTTCGAACTTGAACCCCGATTCGGCCATGAGGACTCCCGCGCGCCGCGCCTCTTCCCGCCCGTTTTCGGTCAGGTCCACATCGGTCCAGCCGGTAAATTGATTCGATTTGTTCCACACGGATTCGCCGTGGCGGAGTAATACAAGCTTGTGCATGATCAACTGCCTGTCAATTTCGATGGGTCCGCGGTTCGCAGGGGTATGCCGTCCTCTATAATATCCGATTGGAATTTTGCACCGGAACGATTTTGAACGAGCGCCCTAACGATTTATCCCAACAGACGGGCATCAGGGGATTTATCCCAACAGACGGGCATCAGGGAGCTTGTCGAACCGCCTGCGCGCGCGATGAAGGCCATTGCCCACCCGCTGCGACTGAAAAAGCTGAATGCCATAGTGCGGGAACCAATCTGCGGAATCGAGAAGCGTAAATGAATATCGACATCTGGAAGTTCCTGCTGGACAACATCTACCTGGTGCTGATTGCTGTGCTGAGCGGAGGTATGTTGTTGTGGCCATTGCTGAGCCAGAGGGGCACGGGACCCCAGGTCAACACCCTCGACGCAACCCTCCTGATCAACCAGAAGGACGCCATCCTGATTGACATCCGCGACTCGGCGGATTTTGCCAAGGGGCACATCATGAATGCGCGCAACATTCCGGCTGGCCAGATCGAGGCGCAGGCGGAAGGCCTTGCCAAGAACAAGCAAAAACCGTTGGTTGTCTATTGCGAAACCGGCAGGCAATCCGGTTCTGTCACGGGAAAGTTGCGTGACCTCGGTTATGCAAACGCCGTCAGCCTGGGTGGCGGGTTGGCGGCTTGGCGTCAGGCGGGATTGCCGGTGGTGACCGCGTAGCGCATCAATCAAACGAGGCGGTCAAAAGGAGCATTGGAGCATGGCGAGGGTAACAATGTATGCGACCGGATGGTGCCCTTATTGCCTGCGTGCCGAGCAGATGTTGCGAGACAAGGGCGTGATTGAAATCGAAAAGCTGCGCGTAGACCTTGATCCGCCCTTGAAAGAGGAAATGATCGCGAAAACGGGCCGGCGCACGGTGCCGCAAATTTTCATTAATGACACTCACGTCGGCGGTTTCGACGACATGGTGGTCCTGGATGGCCGCGGGGGGCTCGACCCGTTATTGGCGGGTACCTGATCATTGCCTCCGTGAATTGCCGGGCGGATGCATTTGAACCGCCCACAATTGCAGAATTGGTTTGCTGTCACGACGGCCTTTGAGACGTCCCGAAATGGCCTGCGGGATGACAATTTTTGAGTTGGCCATTTTTTGGGAGAGTGTACGTGAGCGACCAGCAGCCGGTGTTCAGCATTGAAAAGATCTACGTCAAGGACCTGTCTGTTGAGGTGCCACACGCGCCGCAGGTCTTCATGCAGCCCGAGCAGCCCCAGGTAGAAGTGCAGCTCGCCCAGGGTGTGATACAGATCGAGGAAGGGATGTACGAGGTGACAATAACGGTCACCGTCACGGCCAAGGCTGGCGAGAAAACCATGTTTCTTGCCGAAGCTGCGCAGGCAGGCATATTCCAGATTCGGAATGTTTCGGCCGAGGACCTCGAACCTATTGTGGCTACCGTGTGTCCCAACGTCCTGTTTCCCTATGTTCGCGAGACGATTTCCGACGTCATCAGCCGCGCAGGATTTCCGCCAGTGTTGTTGGCGCCGGTCAATTTCGACGGGATTTACCAGCAAAGGCTGG
Organism: uncultured beta proteobacterium; assembly: GCA_903899705.1. Taxonomy (GTDB): domain Bacteria; phylum Pseudomonadota; class Gammaproteobacteria; order Burkholderiales; family SG8-39; genus 2-02-FULL-62-17. Next base: position 38,820 of record CAIUKQ010000373.1, on the reverse strand, counting down.
CGGAGCAACAAGGTCCGAAGATCGAAATAGCGCACTAAAAAAGGGAGGGGCACACCATGAAGAATGCGGTCATTTTTCTGGCTGCGTTGCTGGCCAATGCGTCTTTCGCGGCGGAATTCAAATCCGTAACGGACAGCGGAACCATCATGTATGACGCGCCCTCGCCAAAGGCCAAGAAACTGTTTGTGGTTTCCAAGGACTATCCGGTCGAGGTGATGGTCATGGTGGACGCATGGGCAAAAGTGCGCGATGCCTCGGGTGATCTGTTGTGGATGGAAAAGAAATTTCTCTCCGACCGTCGCACCGTGGTTGTCACTGCACCAATGGCCGATGTGCGCCAGAGTTCGGGCGAACAGGCGCCTCTTGCTTTCAAGGCCCAGCAGGGTGTCGCACTCGAACTTTCGGAAATGGGCACCGACGGCTGGGCCCGGGTGCGTCACCGCGACGGGCAAAGCGGATTTCTGCGAATCAAGGATGTCTGGGGTCTTTGATCCCCGGAGGGCCATGCGGTGAAAATTTCCGTCATCGGCGCAGGTGCCTGGGGAACGGCGCTCGCCATCGCGTTCTCCCACCGGCATGAAATCGGCCTTTGGACAAGAGATGCCGGCCATGCGACGACGATGCGCAATGCCGGAACCAATGCGAGGTATTTGCCGGGGATAGCCCTGCCTGCGAATGTGACCATCGAGTCGGATCTGGCTGCGAACCTTTCCGGAGCGGATCTGGTTCTGATTGCGACGCCGACATCTGCACTGAGGGAAATGCTTCACGACGTCGCGGGCGCGGCGAAAGCGCTTCCGGTGGTCTGGGCATGCAAGGGGTTCGAGCGGGACAGCGCGCGTTTGCCGCACGAAATCGTGGCGAGCGAAATGCCCGGCCGGAAATGCGGCGTTCTGTCCGGGCCCAGCTTCGCCCAGGAAGTGGCTCGCGGGCAACCGACGGCTCTTATCTTCGCTTCGAATGACGCGGCGTTCGCCCGTGAAACCGCCTCCGCGCTTCATCAGACCATGTTGCGCATCTACTGTTCGGGAGATGTTGTTGGTGTCGAAATTGCCGCGGCCGTAAAAAACGTGATGGCGATCGCAACAGGGATCTGCGATGGCATGGACCTCGGCATGAATGCGAGGGCGGCCCTGATTACGCGCGGCCTTGCGGAAATCGCCCGTCTTGGCCTGACAATGGGTGGCAAACCCGAATCCTTCATGGGGTTGGCCGGCGCGGGAGATTTGATCCTGACCTGTACCGGTGATTTGTCGCGGAATCGCAGGGTCGGACTTCAGCTGGCGGCCGGCGATAGCCTGGAAAAGATCCTTCGCGAACTGGGGCATGTGGCCGAAGGCGTGTACTCGGCGCGAGAGGTGCGGCGCATAGCATTGGAAAAGGGGGTCGACATGCCCATCACCCGCGCGGTTTGCGATGTCCTGTTTGAAGGGAAATCCCCCGCGAACGTGGTTCGCGAACTGCTTGCGCGTGACCCCAGGCTGGAGCCCTGACCCCTCGGGAAAATTTGATATTGCGTCAAACAAAGTAGTGCGTAACTACTGGCCCCCCGCGAATCCGTTCTGCCGCCACGCTTCGTAAATCATCACGGCGACGCTGTTGGAGAGATTGAGGCTGCGATTTTCTGCCTGCATCGGCAGCCTCAGCCGCCTTTCATCCGGAAACTGTTGCATGACCTCATCGGGCAATCCGCGCGTTTCCGGACCGAAGACGAAAGTGTCCCCGGACTGAAAAGTTTGTGTTGTATAGGTCCTGTTGGCCCGTGTCGAGAGCGCGAACATTCGCTGAGAAGCCAGTGCGGTACTACAGTCTTTCCAGCATGCATGCTCCGTCACGTGCGCGAGATCCCGATAATCCATGCCCGCGCGTTTGAGCTCTCGGTCGCCCAGTTGAAATCCCATTGGCCTGACCAGATGCAGGCGGCACCCGGTATTCGCGGCGATCCGGATGATGTTTCCGGTATTCGGGGGAATTTCCGGCTGGTAAAGAACGATGTGAAACATGGAGCGGTCTCGATTCCTCAGGGGTTTTCCGGCTCGTATTGCCGATGCCCGCGCGACGTCTCCCTGTATGGCAGGGTGCGGGCTGCGACGATATTAACCACTTGTTTGGCACCGGCCTGTTTCAGTGTCCTCGCAAGTTCGTTCAACGTGGCGCCGGATGTCATGACGTCATCGACGACCACAATGGTTTCTCCGGCAAACGACTGCCGGCTGCGAAAAGCGCCGCGGACATTGCCACCTCTGTCTGCAAGCGGCAACTCCGACTGAAGGCGGGTTTTGTGATGTCTCTCCACAGCAAACGGCAGCAGCTTGCCCCCCGCTCTGGTGGCAATAAGACGCGCAATTTCAAGGGCTTGGTTGAATCCTCTTTCCGCGAGGCGGGAGTGATGGAGCGGCATTGCGACAATCGTCGGGTTGGGCAGAGACAATTTTGCAACAAGTGCTTCCGCAAACCACCGGGCGAGTTCGAGATGATGGCGAAATTTGAGGGAGTGGATCAGTCGGTCGATCGGGTAGTCGTAGGGCCACGCGGCCACGGTCCGGTCAAAATCAGGTGCTTTTGACCGGCATTGACCACAAACCTGCGCATTCCAAGTGGGCATGGCACAAATCGGGCATGCGTCTCCAAGGACGGGCAGCGAATCCGTGCAAGGCGGGCAAACCGGGGATGCAGGACTGGCAGCCGCGCAGAGCAGGCAATCGCCTTCCATGGCGATGGAGCTCAGCGATGAAATCAGGCGTGCGATGGAGGAACTTTCAATTTGACCGGGAGTGAGGAAGTAACGCCTTGCGGAAAATTTGGCTGACATGGGCATGCGCCCCGCTCGTGAACTCGCGCTTTTCCTCGCGAACAGTACCCCGTGCGCCTGACGAACAAACCGGTTTTACCGAGGTGGTATAAGTCACCGAGTGGCTAACCGATGGCTTGAAGCGGTGTCGCCGGTACCCTGAAGCATGCAAAGATGAATTCAAAAATGCCTGATCCAACTGATGAGAATGACACGCTGTCCCCGTCGAAACTTGATTCTGGCGGGGCGAGGCACGCATTCGGGCGCGCGGCCCGCCGCCTGGATGGAAATGGGGGGGTGGTCGAAGAGGTCGCTCGGCGCATGCAGGAACGGCTGGATTATGTGCGACTGGAACCGGGCAATATCCTTGATCTCGGGTGCGGTATGGCGCCCGCGGGCATGCTCGCCCAACGGTATCCGGCTGCACGTGTGACGGGTATTGACAGTTCTATCGGGCCGCTTGTAGTGGCAGGAGCGCGAAAGACATTCTTGTCGCACCTCAAGGAGGCGCTTGGTTGGGGTTCCGCCCGCGGGCAGATTGGTCTGGTATGTGGTGACATGTGCAATCTGCCATTTGCCGATGCGAGTGTCGACCTGGTGTGGTCAAACCTTGCTTTGGCGTGGGCCGCGGATCTGGGCAAGGCGTTTATTGAATGCCACCGGGTGCTCAAGGATGGCGGATTGCTGATGTTCAGCAGTTACGGCCCTGATACGCTTTGCGAGCTGAGGGCGGCGTTTCGTTGCGCTGATGATTATCCCCACGTCCATGAATTTGTCGACATGCATGACGTGGGCGACCTGCTGGTTGCCGGCGGATTCTCGGATCCTGTGATGGATATGGACAAGATTGTCTGCACCTATGCGGACGTCCTGTCCCTGGTCCGTGATTTGCGCAGAGGCGGACAAACAAACGTCATGGAGCGAAGACGTCGCGGACTCACCGGAAGGAATGCATGGAATGCAATGACCTCTGCTTATCCTGTTCGCGCGAGCGATGCGCGAATTGGAGCGACGTTTGAGATCGTTTATGGCCATGCGTGGAAAATCGGCCGAAATCCGCGCGGGACAAAGTCATCGGATGGCATTTCAAATATTGAGTGGTTTCCCGATCGCGGCATCAAAGCCTGAGTGAATTTGTCTTGTTTGTTGGCGTGTTGAAACGTCGATTCGCCTTGATCCTACAGTGACAATATGTTAATTTAGCGCGGTTTTTCAGGGGCTTCCCGCATTTGAGGCATCCAGACTTTGCGCTGGATACGCCAACGAGTGTGAACGTACTTGTGAACCTGCAATTGGCAGCATTCGAACCCATTCTGAGCCGGGCAATCACGCTGAAATGTTCATTTGGTAGCAGGGCGTTCGCCTGTCAGCCGGCGAAAGCGCCGTTGCTGGGGATCTGTTCTGGTTCAGTGGGCGCCGGGCTGGATACTTCGATGGGAAGGATGCTGCGCCAGCGGGAACCTTACAGGGAAAGTTGATTGGCAGTGGGTGATAGCGAGGAAAAGATGACGAGCAAAATCGGCCTAAAGGTTGCTTCAGTTGTAACGGCACTTTATTCGGGAGTGGCGACCGCGGCCTATCAGTTGAACTTCAGTCGCGGCGCGACGCGGCTGACCGAAGACATTTACGACCTGCACAACCTGATGATGTGGATCATCACGGTGATTTTCTGCGCGGTGTTTGGTGTGATGTTTTATTCGGTGTACGCGCACCGCAAATCAGTCGGACACAAGGCGGCGCAATTTCACGAAAACACCGCGGTGGAACTGGCGTGGACAATCGTCCCCTTTTTCATCCTCATCGCCATGGCCATCCCGGCAACCAAGACCCTTCTGGAGGTGCGCGATGCATCAAATCCGGATGTAACCGTAAAAGTGACGGGCTACCAGTGGAAATGGGGCTACGACTACATCAAGGGTGAAGGGGAGGGCGTTGCATTCCTGGCAAATCTGTCCACGCCCCACGATCAGATTTACGGCAGTGAAACCAAAGGCGAGCACTATCTGCTTGAAACCGACCGGCATCTGGTGCTGCCCGTTGGCAAGAAGATCCGGATTCTTGCGACCGCTGCGGATGTCATTCACGCCTGGTTCGTTCCCGATCTCGGGGTGAAGCAGGATGCGATTCCGGGATTCGTGCGTGACACGTGGTTCCGCGCCGAGCGCGAAGGTATCTTCCGCGGCCAATGCGCGGAACTCTGCGGCAAGGATCACGGGTTCATGCCGATCGTGGTTGAAGTGGTTTCGGCGGAAAAATACACGGCCTGGGTTGCAGAGACCAAGAAGGCCATGGCCGCAGCCGCTGATGATCCTGACAAGAAATGGGTGCTGGCCGATTTCAAGGTGCGCGGCGAGAAGGTCTATGGATCGATTTGCGTGACCTGCCATCAGGCCAACGGTCAGGGGATCAAGGGAGCGTTCCCGGCGCTGGATGGATCCAAGGTGGTCAAAGGGCCGAAGAGCGGACAAATTGATGTCGTGCTGAACGGACGGCCGAATACCGCCATGGCGGCGTTTGGCAAGCAACTGTCGGACACGGATATCGCGGCTGCAATTACCTTCACGCGAAACAGCTGGAGCAACAGCACCGGCGAAGTTGTTCAGCCCTCGGAAGTCAAGGCGGCTCGCAAGTAGCGGCGCGCTGAATCAGGAAATCAGGAGAAGCCAATGAGCGCAGTTATCGACAGTCACGGCCACGCACACGATGATCATGGCGGGGAAGACCACGGTCATCCGTCCGGTCTGATGCGTTGGGTATCGACGACGAACCACAAGGATATCGGCACCTTGTACCTGTGGTTCAGTTTCATCATGTTTCTGACCGGCGGGGTGATGGCCCTGACCATCCGCGCCGAATTGTGGCAGCCGGGCATCCAGATCGTGCAACCCGAGTTCTTCAACCAGATGACAACCTACCACGGCATCATCATGGTTTTCGGCGCGATCATGCCGGCCTTTGTGGGATTTGCGAACTGGCAGATACCGCTGATGATCGGCGCCCCGGATATGGCGTTCCCGCGAATGAATAACTGGAGCTTCTGGTTGCTGCCGGTTGCGGCAATTCTTCTGGTGTCCTCGCTTGCCATGGGTGGTGCAGGGGTCGGCTGGACGATGTACGCCCCCCTCACCACGCAGGCGGGCCCTGGTATGGACCTGCTTATTTTTGCGGTTCACATTCTTGGCATGAGCTCCATCATGGGGAGCATCAACATCGTGACCACGATCCTGAACATGCGTGCCCCAGGCATGACACTGATGAAAATGCCGATGTTCGTCTGGACCTGGCTGATCACCGCCTACTTGTTGATAGCAGTAATGCCGGTGCTTGCCGGTGCGGTCACCATGACGCTGACCGACCGCCATTTCGGCACTTCGTTCTTCAACGCTGCCGGCGGCGGCGACCCGGTTCTCTACCAGCACATTTTCTGGTTTTTCGGACATCCCGAGGTCTACATCATTGCGATCCCCGCGTTCGGCGTGGTGTCACAGGTGATCCCCGCGTTTTCCCGCAAGCCGCTGTTCGGGTATGCATCGATGGTCTATGCAACCTCCTCGATAGCCATCCTGTCCTTCATCGTCTGGGCGCACCACATGTACACAACCGGCATGCCGGTTGCCGGCCAGTTGTACTTCATGTACGCGACCATGCTGATTGCCGTGCCAACCGGGGTGAAGGTATTCAACTGGGTGGCGACCATGTGGAAGGGTTCGCTGTCATTTGAGACGCCGATGCTGTTCGCATTGGGCTTCCTGTTCCTGTTTACCCTGGGAGGGTTCACCGGCCTTGTTCTTTCAATGACCCCGGTGGATGTGCCCCTGCACGACACCTATTATGTCGTGGCGCATTTTCACTACGTGATGGTGGCCGGCGCCCTGTTCTCGGCTATGTCGGGAATCTATTTCTGGCTGCCCAAATGGACGGGCAAGATGTACGACGAGACGCTGGGCAAATGGCATTTCTGGCTGTCGCTGATCTTCTTCAACGTCACCTTTTTCGTTCAGCATTTCCTGGGTTTGGCTGGAATGCCCCGCCGCATTCCCGATTACAACCCGCAATTTACGGAGTTCAATGAAATTTCGTCCATCGGCGCGTTCGGATTCGGCCTCTCGCAGTTGCTCTTCCTGTATATCGTTTTGAAATGCATACGCTCGGGAGAGAAGGCGCCGCAAAAGCCATGGGATGGGGCAGATACGCTGGAGTGGACGCATTTGCCGACGCCTGTTCCCTATCACACGTTTGAGAACCCGCCGACGGTGAAGTGAAATCGTGCCAGGTGTTTCGGAAACGCAGCGCAGGAATAATTTTCGCACCGCCATGGTGTTGGCAGCGATTGCCACGTCGTTTTTTGTCGCTGTGATGATCAAGTATTACTGGCTCAATAGCTGACGCCAGTTCGGAAAAACAATGAACCAGGCAGCGCTAGCGGTAACAGCAGACGCAAATCGCCAGATGCTTAAAAAGCTCGTGGCAGCCGCGGTATTGATGTTCGGATTCGGATATGCCCTGGTGCCACTTTACGAGAAGATCTGCGAAGTGACGGGTGTTCGTTACCTTTTTTTACCCGATCAGGTGACCCCGCAGAATACCCAGGTCGATTATTCACGCAAGATCAGCATGGAATTTGACGCAAACGTCCAGCGACTTGCGTGGACGTTCAAACCGGCTGAGGCCTCACGCGACGTCCATCCGGGCGAAGTGACTCAGATAGTCTATGAAATACGCAATACAAGCGACAGGACCGTGACTGGGCAGGCGGTTCCCAGCTACGGCCCCAGTGAGGCGACGAAATATTTCAAGAAGATTGAATGCTTCTGCTTTCAACAGCAGACGCTTGGACCGCATGAAGTACGCCGAATGCCCGTTGTTTTCGTGATAGACCCGGCATTACCCAAGATCGTCAATACCATTACGTTGTCCTATACATTTTTTGAAGTGGTTGGGGCACAAAAGGACCGGGGCTGATGCCGGCGGCTGGTGAAGATGGCGGTGGCAAGGAGCCTGTGAAGGCCAGGAACGCGTCGATTGGGGATATTGCAAAAACGGTTTTTTTCGCATTTTTCGGTGTTCGAAAGCGCAAGCAACACGAAGTAGAAACGGTACATGTAACCCCTGTCCAGATCATTGTGGCGGGACTGGTGGGGGCGGTTGTGTTTGTAACGAGCCTGATGCTGCTGGTGAAATTCATTGTCGGCAGGGCAGCAGGGTGATATTTAAGTCAAGCAGGATTGGGAGACGGACATGAGTCACGCAGCACCAACACATAATTATTATTTGCCGCAACCGGCGGCGTATCCGATTGTCGGATCCACGGCATTGCTGTTGATGACAGTGGGTGCGGCAATGTGGTTTAACGGTTATGCTTTTGGTCCATGGTCCGTCCTGGCAGGGGCCGCGATCATGGTTTACATGATGGCTCTTTGGTTTGGAAAGGTCATCAGTGAGTCCGAGGGAGGCCTGTACACCGACAGGGTGGACCTCTCCTACCGCTGGTCGATGAGCTGGTTCATTTTTTCTGAGGTCATGTTTTTTGCGGGTTTTTTTGGTGCTTTGTTTTATGCCCGCACCTTGTCGGTGCCCGACTTGTCCAGCATCGATAACAAGCTGCTCTGGCCCGATTTCGCCGCGTCATGGCCTACGTCCGGCCCCTACTTCACCGATCCGTTCACGCCAATGGCGGCTTGGGGGGTTCCCGCTCTTAACACGTGCTTGCTGTTGACCTCAGGGGTCACTCTGACCATCGCGCATTGGGCCTTGAAGGAAAACAAACGGGGATTGCTCAATTTCTGGCTGTTTGCGACGATATGCCTTGGCGTCTTGTTCCTCGGATTTCAGGCATTTGAATACAGCCATGCGTATTCCGAACTGAACCTGAAACTGACGACCGGGATTTATGGCACCACGTTTTACATGCTGACGGGCTTTCACGGATTTCACGTGACCGTTGGTACCATCATGCTGATTTGCATCTGGGTTCGTTGCCTCAAAGGCCATTTCAAACCTGACCACCATTTCGCGTTCGAAGGCGTCGCGTGGTACTGGCACTTTGTTGATGTGGTCTGGTTGATGCTGTTTGTCGTGGTGTACTGGTTGTAGCGGACAGAAGTACCGTCTCAGTAGCGGACATGGAAAAACGCCGTTTTAGACGGCGTTTTTTTCTTACAAGCGCCGCTTTAGACTACTGAATCCTTCCTGGTATCAGTCCAAAATAGAAACCAGCCATCAAAATCAGGAAAAGTGATACCGAGAGCCCGACGCGAAGGGCCAGAGCTCGGATCATTCTGTTTCCGCCGCTTCGGTCGGTCACCATGTAATACAGGGCCGAAGCCATGCTGCCGAGGATGGCAACAATGAATAAAACGATTACGATGCGCATGTTTGAATGGCCGCCACAATCCTATCGGCAATTTTGCAGTGTATAGCAGGTGTCAGGCGCACATGAAGGCGATCCGGTTCGGTCCCTGGCAATTCAGTCCAACGCGCTGGCCGACAGCAGCTTCGGTCTCGTTCGTTATTTTGACCCTGTGGCTGGGCCAATGGCAAACGCATCGCGCCGAAGATAAGCAGGCATTGCGGGATCGCCTGGATGGATTGGCCGCCGGCACGGCAAAGCCGATTCCGCCAAGCATCGTCCCTGCAGACGAATTTGCGCTGCAAAAAGTAGAAGTGCAGGGCGAGTTCCAGGTGGCTCAGACCGTATTCATCGATAACCGGGTCTACCGCGGTCGCCCCGGATATTTCGTCGTTACACCCCTCAGAATCGAGGGAAGTACCATCCTTGTTGCGATCAACCGCGGATGGGTAGCAGGAGATCCGAACCGGAAAGTACTTCCAATAGTCCAGCCAATCGAAGGCATGCAGCGATTATCTGGTATTGCGATCAAGCCGCTGGACAGGGTCTACGAGATCGATGCTGACACGGTGACGGGTCCCGTCAGGCAAAACCTTAATCTGGATCGGTTGCGAGTCGAGTGGGGGATGGCATTGCAGCCCATGGTTATTCAGCAAACAAGCGATTCCGCCGACGGATTTGTGCGTGACTGGCCGCGACCGGACGCCGGTGTCGATGTGCACCGGGCCTACGCCTTGCAGTGGTACGTCATGGCCGCAGTTGGCGTGCTCTTATGGATCACGTTGAACTTGAGGAAGAACGATGACGGAAAATAGTAGCGTTCCTGGCAAAAGCAACCTCACTTTATGGCTGATATTGGCGGTGTGCATTGCGCCAATCTTCGCGGCAACCATCACGCAGCGGTATTTCGCCCCAGAATCGCGGATGAATTACGGGGATCTCGTGGAACCCGTTCCTTTGTCTGACAGGCCACTGCAAACCCTGGATGGAAAACCATTCACGATGTCTTCGTTGCGGGGCAAGTGGCTCATGATTCACGTGGATAGCGGAGCCTGTTTGCCCACGTGTGTCGAAAAGTTGTGGAAAATCCGGCAACTTCGGCTGACACAGGGCAAGGACATGGAACGCATCGAGCGGATATGGCTGATATCGGACAAGGCCCCGATTGATCCGTTGCTGAAAAAAGAATACGCGGGAACCGTGATGCTACGTGCCAGCACAGAATTCATCCGCCAACTTCCGCCGGTCTCAACGCCCAACGCGCATATCTGGCTTGCTGATCCCCTGGGGAATGTAATGCTCCGCTATCCCGAGGACGCAGACCCGAACCGGATCAAGAAAGACCTGATTCGGTTACTTAAGGTCTCGCAGATAGGCTGAAATCCCGCCTGTTCGCGGGCGCTAGTCGCCATTACGCAAACGCTCGCATGATAAAATCCGACCCTGTTTCAAATGGATTTTCACAGAGACCGCATGCAGCTGACCGCACATAATCCGATGCACGCATTTCGACAATTTTTTGCGTTGACAAAGCCGCGTGTCGTCGCACTGATCGTATTTTGCGCGGTTATTGGCATGCTGCTCGCCACACCGGAAGTGCCCGCCCTCAAGCTGATACTGACTGCGACCGTGGGAATATGGCTGGTTGCAGGAGCTGCCGCTGCGATCAATTGCCTGGTTGAACAGACGATTGATCTGAAGATGGCAAGGACAAAAAACCGCCCGCTTCCCAGCGGCCAGGTCAATTCGCTACAGACCATGGTTTTTGCCGGTGCCATCGGTGGCCTGGGTCTGTGGACGTTATACAACTTGGTGAACCCACTGACGATGTGGCTCACTTTTGGAACGTTCATTGGTTACGCCATCGTTTATACGGTCATCCTGAAGCCGTTGACCCCCCAGAATATCGTCATCGGTGGGCTATCCGGGGCGATGCCGCCACTGCTTGGTTGGACTGCGGTAACCGGCGAAATGGCACCGCAACCACTGCTTTTGGTATTGATCATCTTTGCATGGACCCCGCCGCATTTCTGGGCCCTTGCCCTGTACCGGACCGAGGAATATGCCAAAGCGGGGCTGCCCATGCTTCCGGTAACGCACGGCAATCAATTCACGCGGCTCAACGTGTTGCTTTACACGATTATCCTGCTGGCGGCTTCTCTGCTGCCCTTTGTTCATGGCATGAGCGGCGTGATTTACCTGATTGGAGCCGTGGTCCTGGGTGGGCCTTTTCTTTACTACGCGATCCGCCTTTACATCGATTACAGCGACGCTCTGGCAAGAACGACTTTCCGGTACTCGATCATCTACCTGTCAGCGCTCTTTGCAGTTCTCCTGATCGACCATTATTTCTAGGCAAGCATAAAGATCCCGGCTTCGCCGATGAAAAAAGGCGCGTCCTGCGCCTTTTTTTCCAATCCATCTCCAAGCCAAACGATTTCGACCGATTTATATTTATTCCTGCCCGGCGAAATGAGCCGGACCCAGCAATGCTTTCATCTTGGCCAAGGCCTTGGCTTCAATCTGGCGAATCCGCTCAGCTGATACTTTGAACTCCGATGCAAGATCATGCAGGGTCGCGGTATCCTTTTCCCTCAACCAGCGGGCTTCGATAATCCGCCGACTCCGGTCGTCAAGGCTGGACAGGGCGGCGCTCAAGCCGTCCGACTGACCGCGCTCCTCCTGGTCGGACTCCACGGCATATTGGGGCTGGAGCGCTGAATCAACCAGGTAGTAAATGGGGGCATAGCGGTCTTCCTCCTGGTCGGATTCAAGCGCTAGGTCCTGCCCGGACAAACGCATTTCCATCTCGGCGACTTCCTCAGGTTTGACGTTCAACCTGCCGGCGATTTGCCTGATTTCGTTTTGAGTGAGGGCGTTCAAACCCGTCTTCATGCTGCGAAGATTGAAAAAAAGCTTTCTTTGCGCTTTGGTCGTGGCGATGCGCACCAGGCGCCAGTTGCGCAACACATATTCATGGATTTCCGCCTTGATCCAGTGGATCGCAAAGGAAACCAGTCGAACGCCGCGATTGGGGTCGAATCGCTTGACCGCTTTCATCAGGCCGATATTGCCCTCCTGGATAAGGTCATTGTGCGGGAGCCCATAACCCAGATATCCCCGTGCTATTGCCACCACCAGCCGAAGGTGCGAAACGACAAGCTGCCGGGCGGCATCAACGTCGCCATCGTCGCGAAGCCGCTTTGCCAGCTGCTTTTCTTCATCCGCGCTCAGAATTGGAAACCGGCTTACCGATTGAACATAGCTTTCCAAGCTGCCCACGGCAGAAGGTATGGGTAAAGCCAATACGTCGCTCATCATGTCCTCCAATTCAGTCCATCAGACTGCTGTGATTGCCCGAAACCCTGGTCAGCTGTCTTGCCGATTCGCGGATGACCAAACGAGACTTCGAAATCGTCATCCGAAATAGTTTAGCACTCGTAACAGTAGAGTGCTAATCGCGAAGAAAAGTTCCCCATAAGGAAGAATTTTCGTACCGAGTAAATAATTGAAATATCTAACAAAATCAATTGGTTTTAAGTAAGTAAATACTAACGGATAAATGGGCTCCCAACCAGCCCAGCGCTGCCGAGAAACCCAGAAAAGCAAGGCAATCTGAGGTCCCGAGTCCGACAAGCGAAAAGGTGCTTCCGTAGAGCGCGGCGAGCGTTGAAACGTCGCGGTTCAGGAACCCTAAGCCAGCAAAGACCAGCGCCAGAGCAAACAACCCCCCGAATGCTCCCAGCAACGTGCCCAGATAAAAGAAAGGGCGCTTGATATAGGAATCGGTGGCGCCGATAAGCCTAGAAACCTCAATCTCATCGTGTTGGGTCAGTATCTGCAGACGGATCGTGTTGACAGTTACGGCGACCAGTGCAAAGGACAGGAGCACGCCCAGAACACCCAATGCTGATCGGCCCAAGCCGATCAGTGCGTCCAGGCGTCTCGTCCACGTTGAATCCGCCTGGACATAACCGACTTTTGCGAAGGAACGCGCCTTCTCAGCCAAGATCTCCGCGGCAACTGTGTCATTGGTCTTCAGCGTGACGATGATGGCATCCGGAAGGGGGTTTTCACGCAACGCGCCGACCACCTCCGAAATATCCGCAGAACGGGCGAGGTCGGCGAGCGCGGTTGCCCTTGGAACAAACCGAAGATGCATGACGCCTTTCTCCTTGCCCAGGCGATCCTCCAAGGATTTCACATCCTCAGGGCCCGCGCTGCGATCCAGAAACAGTGTCAACTGGGCCTGGGTGGCAAAGCCGTTTGCCAGCGATTGAAGGTTCTGTAACAGGACATAACCGGCAAGCGGCAGCGCCAACGCGACGCCGATCACAATCACGTTGAGGGCAGTGCTGACAGGCGCCGCCATAAGCCGGATTGTTGTCCGGTCAAGGCTGTACAGGTGATGTCTCAGCCAGGCAATCACGCAAGCCGGCCCTTGTTCAGGAAGATGACCCGCGGTCGCATTTGATCAATTGCGGCCTGATCGTGAGTTGCAACCAGCACGGTTACACCAACCTGATTGAAACATCGGAATATTTCCATCACAGACCGGGCGGTTTCCGGATCCAGGCTGGCCGTGGGTTCATCCGCAAGAATGCTATTCGGGCGGTTGCCAACTGCCCTGGCAATACACCGGCGCGGTTGCTCTCCACCCGAGAGGCTGATCGGGTTTGCCTTCTCGCGATCCAGCAACCCGACCTTGTCAAGCGCCGCACGAGCGCGGCGCGCGGCATCCTTTGCGGACTGGCCAGTCACCTGCAATGGCAAGATCACGTTGTCATAAACGCTTCTGTCATAGAGCAGCTTGTGATCCTGAAAAACAAGACCCAGGTTCCTGCGCAGGTAAGGCATCGCGGCACGACGCATCGAAGATACGTTCAGGCCGCCAACAAGCACCGTACCGGAACTTGCGCGTTCAATCCCTGCAAGCAGTTTCAGCAAAGTGGACTTTCCGGCCCCGGAATGCCCGGTCAGGAAAACCATGCTTCCCGCATCAATATCAAGGCTGACGCCCTGCAATGCCTCGTAGCCACCGGGATAACGCTTGGTAACATGGCTGACACTGACGATGGGAGATGCTTCCATCGTCAGTCAATTCTGTCCGAGCAGCGCAGACACAAATTCACCGGCATCGAACGGACGCAAATCATCAATGTCTTCGCCGACCCCAATGTATACGACTGGAATATGACGTTTCACGCCTCGGTGACGTTGTGCCTGGGCTATGGCGGCAATGACACCGCCTTTGGCAGTGCCATCGAGTTTAGTCAGAATAAGGCCTGTTAGCCCCAGCGCTTCGTCAAACGCCTTGAACTGGGCGAGTGCGTTTTGGCCCGTATTTGCATCCAGAACCAGCCAGACCGCATGCGGGGCCAGTGAGTCCGCCTTGCCGATGACGCGCTTGATCTTTTTCAGCTCATCCATGAGATGAGCCTGCGTGTGCAACCGGCCCGCGGTATCGGCAAGCACAACGTCAATCCCGCGCGCCTTGGCAGACTGAACCGCGTCAAATATGACCGACGCTGCATCCGCGCCGTGCTGTGAGACGACGGTTACGCCGTTGCGTTCGCCCCAGGCTTCCAGTTGTTCTCGGGCTGCGGCCCGGAAGGTGTCGCCCGCGGCAAGCATTACGGACAATCCACGAGAGCGGATCATGCTGGCGATTTTTCCGATCGAAGTTGTCTTGCCGGCGCCATTGACACCGGCCAACACGATCACAAATGGCGTCGCACTGCGGAAATCCACAGTGGTTTGCAAGGGGGACAATGCATCCACGAGCACATCATGTAGTTCCGCCCGGAGCTGTTCAGCGGTATCGAGGCGCTTCGCGGCGGCGCGCTCCCGGATTTTGAGGATCAGCTCGGCGGCGGCGGCCACGCCGGTGTCTGCAGCCAGCAGAGCGGATTCCAGTTCTGCAAATAGCGCTTCATCAATCTTCCTGCCAGACAGCAGGTCCCCGAGCCTCAGGCCGGTATTCTTCAGTCCGGACTTCAGGCGATCGAACCAGCTCGTCGATGGATCTTTGGCGGATTTTTTGAACAGGCCTAGCATGGCTGGCGAATCGGATTTGAATAACTGGCGTGGAAGCGTCTGATCAAGCGTAAATTGCGACGGGCGCCAAGGGTAAGATTGTGGATTCTATCAGCATGGCTTCGGTGAAAACCCAGCGCATGCCCAAGGACCGCCATCGGCTGCTGTTAAGGCCTGAATTGTCAGGATACAAGAAATGGTATTGAAAAAAATGGCTGGACGAGGATCTGGCGCAGCGAACGCCGGCCATCTCGTCCAAAGCGAGATTCGGATCATCGGCGGGGAATGGCGCAGTCGTCGGGTCAAATTCTCCGCCGAAGAGCAGATTCGCCCCACGCCGGACCGTGTAAGAGAGACGCTTTTCAACTGGCTGGGCCAGCAACTGGATGGCCTGACCTGCGTCGATTTGTTTGCGGGTTCCGGCGCGCTGGGGTTGGAGGCGGCGTCCAGGGGCGCGGCAAGCGTGACGCTGGTGGAGAGAAATCCCCGGGTTGTGTCGTCATTGCAGGAGTCAATCCGGGTGTTTGGCTCCTCCAGCATCAAGGTGATTCGAGCCGATGCACTGGAATTCCTGAAGCGTGACGAAAGTGTCTATGATCTCGCTTTTCTCGACCCACCATTCGGTGAGGCGCTGACCGGGGATTTCATGATGGAACTGGGCAAGCGACTGTCTTTCGGGGCCAAGGTCTATTATGAGTGTGGTCAACAATTCGAGCCGCCATCCGATTGGCGGATATTCAAGCAGGGCCGCGCTGGAAGGGTCCACTTTCACTTGCTGCAGGTTGTCTAGACTATGATCAAAGCGGTCTATCCCGGAACATTCGATCCCATCACGCGGGGTCACGAAGACCTGGTGCGCAGGGCTTCAGCACTGTTTGACCAGGTCATAGTCGGCGTCGCGGACAGTCGCGGAAAACACCCTTTTTTTACGCTGACCGAGCGTGTCGACATGGCCACAGAAGTGCTTGCAGGCTGCAAGAACGTGGAAGTCAGGGGCTTTTCCGGGTTGTTGCGGGATTTTGTCTACGATCAGCGCGCCCGAGTCATATTACGGGGCCTTCGGGCGGTATCCGATTTTGAATACGAATTCCAGATGGCCGGAATGAACCGCCATCTCATAACCGAGGTTGAAACCGTTTTCATGACACCGTCGGAACAGTACATGTTTGTTTCGGCAACCATCGTGCGTGAAATCGCGATATTGCGGGGCGACGTATCGCAGTTTGTGCATCCAATCGTGTTGAAACGACTTGCCGACAAGGTGGGCAAGGGCGAGAGCTAGCCTGTTCTGGAAATCCCAAAAATCGGGCCGAAAGACAGAAGTCGTCGCCTTACTTTTGGCAGGTGGGGCAGTAAAAAGTGGAGCGTTGTCCCTGCCGCAATTCCCTGATGGGCGTGGAACATTTGCGGCACTCCATGCCGGCACGGCCGTAGACAAAGGTTTGTAGCTGAAAATAGCCCGAATCGCCGTTGCTTTGCACGAAGTCCCTCAGCGTGCTGCCGCCCGCACGCAGGGAATCCTGCAGTGTGTTCACCACTTCCCCGGCCAACGCGTCGCATCCCGCACGACTCAGGCGTCCAGCCTGTTTTGTCGGCTTGATTGCGGCCCGAAACAGGCTTTCGCTGGCGTAGATGTTGCCAACACCAACCACCACTGATTGATTCATAAGGAATTGCTTGATTGCCACTTTGCGGTGGCGAGTTGCCCTGTAAAGATATTCCCCGCAGAATTCGGGCCCGAGCGGTTCGATGCCCAGATTGCGAAGCAACGGGTGTTCTTCCGCCTCACCGGATTGCCAGAGCACACAGCCGAAGCGACGCGGGTCCCGAAGCCGCAGAATCTGGTTGCCAAAAACAATATCGATGTGGTCGTGAGGCCGAGGCGGTGTCTGCGTCTCCAGCACACGAAGGCTGCCCGACATTCCGAGGTGAATGATGAGGCTGCCCTTGCCCAATTCAATGATCAGGTACTTGGCACGGCGGCGAACCTTTTGGACCATCAGGCCTGGCACTATCCTGGCCAGTGATTCGGGAACCGGCCATCGCATGCGCGATTCACGCACGACTATGGAGGTAATCTGCTGCCCGATGACAAAGGGCTCTATGCCGCGCCGCGTAATTTCCACCTCTGGTAACTCAGGCATGTTTTCCTTTTCCTGAAATTGACGACATGACCCCTCCGCGTTGCTAAAGCCCATTCGTCAGGCAACCGCTTTTCGGAGCAGTACCTGCAGGTTTTCCCAATATTGTCATTATCCTTTGGGTGCCGGTGCCCTGATAAACTGCAAACTCGAATCAGTGTAGGGGCGGGCATGAATGCAATGGAATCAAGGCGTTTTATCCGGACGACCATTCTGTGCGCGGGAATGCTTCTCCTGGGACTGTCGGGTTGTGCGCAGCAGCCTTCACGGGGTAACGATGCACCTTCATCCCAGGTTTCCAGCGACGAAGACGATGACGCAACGAGCCCATCATCCACCGGACGGTCGTCGCGCGCCGAAATTTCAAGTCCCGTCTTGCCTGCGCAGGATCTCACGGAGTCGATCCTGTATGAATTTCTCCTTGCCGAAATAGCGGGCCAACGCGGCAATGTCGGATTGTCCGCCCAGGCCTATCACGACCTGGCCAAACGCACCCGAGATCCGCGCATTGCCCGACGGGCGACAGAAGTTGCCGTGTTCGCGAGAATGAACAGCATCGCCCTTGAATCCGCGCGCATTTGGCATGAAACAGACCCGCGTTCAGCGAGCGCTGCGCAGGCGCTCGCTGGGCTGTTGCTGGGTGCGGGTCTGTTTGACGAGGCCTACCCGCAGCTTCGCAGCATGCTGGCGGCACCGGGCGGCAATCCAGCCGACTCGTTTTTGCAGTTGACCCGGTCATTGGCTGGTATCAGGGACAAAGCGTCCGGACTTCAATTGATACAGAAACTTGCAGCTGATCACGCATCCCTCCCCCAGGCCCACTTTGCCGTGGCGCAAGCCGCATATGCTGCAGAACGTGATGATCTGGCGATCGAAGAGGTGCGCAAGGCACAGGATTTGAGGCCGGAATGGGAATCCGCGGTGTTGTTTGAAGCCCAGATACTGCAGCGAAAATCCAACCCGGATGCCATCGACAGGCTGGCGCGATATCTGAAGCGTTACCCCAATTCCCGGGACATCCGGATGAATTACGCCCGCGCTCTCGCAACGGAAAAACGGGTTGCCGAGGCGCGCGCCGAGTTCCAGAAATTGTTGTCCGATTTCCCAACCAATACCGACGTCATTTACTCGGCTGCATTGCTGGCGCTTCAGTCCAATGATTATGTGTCGGCGGAGGTGAATTTGCGCCGGTTGCTTGAATTGGATTACCGCGACAAGAATGCCGTGCGCATCTACCTTGGCCAGATTGCGGAGGATCAGGGCAAATTTCCCGAAGCTCTGCGCTGGTATATGGAAGTTGAATCCGGGGAACAGTACCTGCCGGCACAAATACGCTTCGCCCAGGCGCTGGCCAAGCAGGGCGATGTTGCCGGCGCGCGCAGCCACCTGCAGAAGCTGGCCCTGGACAACAAGGAAGAGCAGGTGCCCCTGATGCTCGCGGAGGCGCAGATATTGCGGCAGGCCAACCAGCTCAATGAGGCATTTCAATTTCTCGGCAAGGCGCTGGAGGCGCAACCCGAAAATCCCGATCTCCTGTATGACTACGGAATGCTTGCAGAACGCATTGACAGGCTCGACATACTGGAAACCAGCATGCGTAAAGTCATCGAGGCGCGGCCGGATTATGCGCATGCGTACAACGCACTCGGGTATTCGTTCGCGGATCGAAATATCCGCCTGCCGGAGGCAAGGGATTTGATTGACAAAGCGATAAAGCTCGCGCCCCGTGACTTCGCCATTATTGACAGCATGGGGTGGGTTTTGTACCGGTTGGGAGAACACATTGCGGCCGTGAAATATCTCCGGGAGGCATATGCCGGACAACCGGATGGGGAAGTCGCCGCGCATTTGGGTGAGGCACTTTGGGCCAGCGGCGATCATGCCGAGGCAGAAAAAGTCTGGCGGGATGCCCTCCAGAAGAATCCCAAAGACGAGGTCTTGAGCAAAACGCTGAAGCGTTTTCTGACGCAATAGACATTTCACCGATGCCTGAATTTCGGCGCCCGGCGAAAAGCCACACCAACATGCGGTGCGATCCTGCTGCTGCGCCCGCGTTGGCGTCACTTCGAACCCGGATGGCGTCTTTTGCTTTGGCAGCGGGGTTTGCATGCCTTGCCGGGTGCAGTTCATTGCCTGGCGTGCTGGCTCCCGAGTCGCTGACATCCGGGTTTGAATTGCTGGGTAGGGTATCGGTTCGACATGGCGAGGAGGCTGCGACCGTGAACGTGCAATGGCGCCATTTGGTTGCAAGTGATGACCTTTTGATCACCAACGCGATCGGCCAGGGAGTTGCCCGTATCAGCCGATCCGATGCGGAGGTGACACTGGAGATGGCAGACGCACGCCGGTTTCGGGCGGTCGATGCCGAATCCCTCACGGAGCAGATGCTTGGCTGGCGCCTGCCGCTTTCTGGACTGGCAGACTGGCTGAGGGCGCGGCCTGTTCCAGGCCACGAGGCCAGGACGATAGTCGATGCCGAGGGCCGATTGCAGCATCTCGAGCAGGACGAATGGCAGATCGACTATCAGGAGTACCGGGATTCGCGCCCCTTGCGGATGAGGCTAAGCCGGCCGAGTCTCGAATTGCGTTTGATTGTCGATAGTTGGCGGGAGGCACAGCCATGATCGCCGCTGATAGCGAGTGGGACCGCGACTGGCCGGCGCCCGCCAAACTGAACCTTTTTCTGCACGTTACCGGCAGGCGGGAGGATGGCTATCATCTGTTACAGACGGCATTTCGATTGATCGGCTGTTGTGACCGATTGAGATTCGCACCGAGGACCGACGGCATCGTCAGGCTGACCAGGCAATTGCCTGGCGTGCCTGAAGACAGGGAGTTATCGGTCCGGGCTGCCCGGATGCTCCAGCTGGCATCTGGAACGTTGAACGGGGTAGAAATCGGCCTGACAAAAGAAATACCGGTCGGAGGTGGGCTGGGCGGGGGGAGTTCGGATGCGGCCACCACTCTGGTTGTCCTTAACCGCCTTTGGCGGTTGGGACTGGGGAAAGATGATTTGTTGCGTCTCGCGCTTCGATTGGGAGCAGATGTGCCGTTTTTCATATTCGGAACAAATGCGTTTGGTGAAGGGGTCGGTGAGAGGCTCGCTCGCCTTGAACTTGAGCCGGCGTGGTATGCAGTACTGGTCCCGCCCGTTGAGGTGCCTACGCAGGCCATTTTTCAGGATCCTACATTGACAAGGAATACAAAAAGCGTCACAATTTCAGGCTTTTCCAAGGGGTTTGGGCGTAACGATCTGGAGCCGGTGGTTTGCCGGAATTATCCGATTGTTGCAGCGCACTTAGCCTGGTTAAAAGGATTTGGAGACGCCCGAATGAGTGGTTCGGGCGCTTGTGTTTTCGCCGAATTTCCCACCGAGTCGCAGGCGCGCTCGGTTTTTGCCAGCATGCCACAGGGAATGCGTGGTTTCGTAGCCTCAGGGCTGTCGAGACACCCGTTGGCTGCGGAATTGGGGGACGTTTAGCGCTTGGGGAGTCGCCAAGCTGGTTAAGGCACCGGATTTTGATTCCGGCATGCGAAGGTTCGAATCCTTCCTCCCCAGCCAGAGTTAGACATCGTATTGCTGACGGCCCTTATGGAAATTGGGTGTGAAATTGGAAGTGGGAACTGAAGGCAGTCATTCTCTGCGTGCTTTTGGCGCCGAATTAACAGTGGCAGGGGACGCGAACCATGGCCTATGAAAGCCTGATGGTATTTACCGGCAACGCGAATCCGTTGCTGGCGCATGCCGTAGTCCGCAGACTCAACATTCCGCTTGGGCATGCAAAGGTCGGGCGATTTTCAGACGGCGAAACCAGCGCTGAAATCCTGGAAAACGTGCGTGGCAAGGATTGCTTTGTATTGCAATCGACCTGCGCGCCGTGCAACGACAATCTGATGGAAGTGCTGCTGATGATCGATGCGTTGAAGCGCGCGTCAGCGGGGCGGGTCACTGCCGCGATACCTTATTTCGGCTACGCAAGGCAGGACCGCCGTCCGCGTTCGGCGCGTGTGGCGATCAGTGCGAAGGTGGCGGCAAACATGCTGCAGGCCGTCGGGGTGGACAGGGTTTTGACGATGGATCTGCACGCGGACCAGATTCAGGGCTTTTTCGATGTGCCGGTGGACAACATTTATTCGACTCCAGTGCTGCTGGGGGATGTCTGGAAACACGATTACGAAAATCTTCTGGTCGTGTCGCCCGATGTTGGCGGGGTGGTCCGCGCAAGGGCCATCGCCAAGCAGCTGGACGCGGACCTGGCCATCATTGACAAGCGTCGCCCGCAGGCCAATGTGGCGGAAGTCATGAACATCATTGGCGACGACATCGAGGGCAGAAGTTGCGTGATCATGGACGACATTGTTGATACGGCGGGGACGCTGGCCAAGGCGGCTCAGGCGTTGAAAGACGAGGGCGCCAAAAGCGTTGCGGCCTATTGCACCCATGCCGTCCTATCGGGCAATGCCGTGCAAAGAATCGAGGAATCGGCGCTGGATCAGGTTGTAGTGACGGATACCATTCCCTTGCGCAAGGACGGGCAGGCGAGCAGAAAGATCAGGGTGTTGTCAGTGGCGGGGTTGCTTGCGGAAACCGTATTGCGGATCAGCAACGAGGACTCTGTCAGTTCCCTGTTCGTCGAATAGCGGATTTGACCGCCCGGACTGAACGGGCGGCGTTGTATTAATTGCTTCTGGTCGCGGGAGCAATTGTTGGGCGGGGGGATGGTCTCCCCGCTCTTTTCCGGGTTGAAAGACACGGAGCTTTTTGGAGATCACCATGGGTATTGAAGTCATCGCGCAAAAGCGCAAACTGCAGGGAACGGGTGCGAGCCGCCGTCTGCGCAACGCCGGGCGTATTCCCGGCATTCTGTATGGCGGCAAAAAAGAGGCTGAGTTGATCGAGTTCGAACACAACGCATTGTTTCACCAGCTTCGCAACGAAAAATTTCATGCATCGATCCTGACGCTGAAAATGGACGGCGTGGATGAACCGGTGCTGCTGCGCGCGGTCAACATGCACCCTTTCAAATTGCAGGTGCAACATCTGGATTTCCAGCGCGTGTCGCCGGATCAGAAGATTCACATGAAGGTGCCGCTGCACTTTGTAAACGCCGAGCTTTCGCCGGCGGTCAAGGAGCAGGGCGCGATGGTCAGCCACGTGTTCAATGACTTGGGTATCCGCTGCCTGCCCGCAGATCTTCCCGAATTCATCGAGGTTGACCTGAGCACCCTGACGGTGGGCCATTCACTGCACGTGCGTGATCTCAAAATGCCAAAGGGTGTCGAAATCGTTCTGCGAGGTGGCGACAATCCTGCCGTGGTAACTGCGCAGATCCCGCGCGCCGCCATAGCGGAGGAAGAGGCATCAGCTGCCGCAACAGCGGAAGCAGCAACGACTGCGGCGTCCGCTGTTCCGGCGGCAAAGCAGAAAGCCGAAGCTGCGGAAGCGGCCGGCGGCAAGGACGAAAAAGCCGGCAAGAAGTAATCCTGGCGAATAGTCGACTTCGGACCGAATCGCCGGTGCATGGTTACGACCGTGCACCGGCTTCTTTGTTAGCGCAATCATGGGCATTCGATTGATCGCAGGGTTGGGCAATCCAGGCCGCGAGCACGAAAACAATCGACACAATGCCGGATTCTGGCTGGTTGCGAGGCTCGCCGAGATCCACCGTGTTGCGTTGAAGCACGATTCCAAATTCCACGGTATTGTCGGGCGGGCATCGTCACGCGATGCCGATTTCTGGTTGCTATTGCCGCAGACCTACATGAACCTCTCGGGACGCGCCGTCGGTTCAATGGCGAACTTTTACAAAATAACGCCTGCGGAAATACTCGTGGTGCACGATGAACTGGATCTGGCGCCCGGCACCGTAAAACTCAAATCTGGCGGCGGAGTGGCCGGACACAATGGACTGAAGGACATTTCCGCCGCGCTCGGAGGGCCGGGTTTCTGGCGCCTGCGCTTGGGCATCGGGCATCCGGGAGACCGGGATCGTGTTGCCGATTACGTGTTGTCGCGACCCGCTTTGTCCGATCAGAAAGAGATCGATCAGGCCATTGAACGAAGCATCGAGCTTTTCCCGCTTATGATTGCCGGCCAAATGGAGTCGGCCATGCATAAGCTCCATACAAAGAGCGACTGATCCGTTGTCGGCCACTCGCCATTTTGAAAGTCCGAAACCATGTCCTTGAAATGCGGCATCGTGGGCCTGCCCAATGTAGGCAAATCGACCCTGTTCAATGCATTGACCAAAGCCGGAATTGCGGCCGAGAACTATCCGTTTTGCACCATCGAACCCAACGTGGGCATCGTCGAGGTGCCGGATGCGCGCCTTGCGGCGCTGGCGGCAATTATCAACCCGCAAAAAGTCGTGCCGGCCGCCGTCGAGTTTGTGGATATTGCGGGCCTTGTGGCCGGCGCATCCAAAGGCGAGGGCCTTGGCAACAAATTCCTCGCCAACATCCGGGAAACGGATGCCATTGCGCACGTGGTTCGCTGTTTCGAGGATGAGAACGTCGTCCACGTTGCAGGGAAAGTCGATCCGGTGTCCGATATAGAGACCATCAATACCGAGCTTGCCCTGGCCGATCTCGCCACAGTCGAAAAGCAATTGTCCAAGAACGTCAAACTTGCCAAAACAGGCGGGGACAAGGAGGCTACGCGGCTCGTAGCAGTTCTTGAAAAGCTGGAGGCGGCGCTGGATCAGGGGAAGCCGGCGCGCTCGATCAGTTTTTCCAAGGAGGAACTGGAGGTTGTAAAACCCATGTTCCTTCTCACCATGAAAGCAACCATGTATGTCGCCAACGTCAGCGAGCATGGCTTCAAGGACAATCCGCTGCTTGCCCGCGTCGAGGAATATGCCCTCAAGGAAGGGGCTCCGGTGGTGGCGATAAGCGCCGCCATGGAAGCCCAGATCGGGGACCTCTCGGATGAGGACAAGCAACTGTTCCTGGAAGACATGGGCATGGAAGAACCCGGACTCAACCGGGTGATACGTGCCGGATACAAATTGCTCGGACTTGAAACCTACTTTACCGCCGGGGTCAAGGAAGTGCGCGCCTGGACAATACATTCCGGAGCCACGGCCCCGCAGGCTGCGGGCGTCATCCACACGGATTTCGAGCATGGCTTCATCCGTGCGGAAGTAATCGCCTACGATGACTTTGTTGCCTACAAGGGCGAGCAGGGTGCAAGGGAGAAGGGAAAGCTGCAGAAGGAAGGAAAGGAGTACATCGTAAAAGATGGCGATGTCATGCACTTTCTTTTCAACGTCTGAATGCGGGGCTCTGAATTAAACCGGGCGGGATGGTTACTGGTGCTTTTTCCGTCCTTTTTCGGGCATTTCGGGTTTCAAAACGTCCCAGACGCTGCTAGCATTGCGTCTCTGGAGCGGACCAGCAACCCAGCAATGCAATGCGAATAACAATAAATCCTATCGGCACCATGTTTCGGCTGGCATTTCTTGCCGTACTGATAACCATCTCAAGCGGTGCGTCTTCGCAATTGCTGCGCTCGGACCAGGATCTCGGAGCGCAGTGGCGCGTCAATTCGACCGCACGATTGATGGCCGGGCTCGTGCCTTGGCATCCGGTTCATCTGGAATACGCCAAGACGGAAGCCTGGAAGGAACACAGCGCAACCATGCAGATGGCATGGGCCCAGACGGTTGCGAATCGGGTCAAACCGATGATGGCCTGGCGCGACACGGCCATTTCACCGACTTGCCCTGCTGGCAAAACCCTGTTGTACCCGTTCAGCGGTCCGGATTTCTTTAACGCGCACTGGCTGTTTCCCGACTGCGACACCTACATCATGTTCGGCCTGGAGCATCCTGGCGAACTGCCTAACATCGAAAACATGAACGAGAAGCAGATCACCCGACTCATGGCAGATGTGCGCGTGGCGACCAGCGATCTGTTTGACCGAAACTATTTTATTACCGAAAATATGGCGCGGCATTTGTACACGCCGCAGGTACGGGGCGTCGTGCCTCTCCTGGCCATCGAAATGGCGATATCCGGCATGGATATCCTTCGTATTGTTCCGTATGAACTTTCCGGAGCGAATGCCGTTCAGGCCGTGTTCACGGATGCTCAGGTTGCGGTGGGGGAAGCGACACCGGAACCAGCCAAGCAGCGTCCATTGCGCCAATTGAAGGCTGTTTCCATCGAGTTTCGCGCCGGGGATTCACCGAGGCTGAAGCGCCTCATCTATTTTTCCCTTGATGCCACCGACGGTGGGTTGGCAAGATATCCGCAGTTCGTGAATTTTCTTCGCAGTCTGGGGCCGACAACAACCCTGCTGAAATCGGCGTCTTACCTGTTGCACTCGAATAGTTTTCGTCTCATACGGAAAACCGTCCTCGACGTGAGTGGATATCTGGTCCAGGACGATTCCGGCGTGCCCTATGGAACCCTGACGGCCAGCGGGTGGGATGTTCGTCTTCATGGAACCTACGCCGTTCCCATTCCGCCGTTCCAGGGCGCATTTCAGCCGGCCTTGGCCAGCGCCTACAAGGCGCGCCACCCCGATCCGCTGCCCTTCACTTTTGGCTACAACTACCGCGACAATCGGGACGAGAGGTCGCACATGATCATCGGCGTCCGGACGCAACAGACAGCGTCGGCAACCATTGACCGGACCACCGTATCGTCCAGAAACAAATCCAAGACCCGGCAGCGCGGTGGCGCCTGACGAACTCCAGGAAAGACACCCCCCCGGTTGAGCCGAGCGCATCTGCGATGGCGGGTCCCGCGCAGCTACAAAATGACTTCCTGCAAACCGATGACGGGGTGCGACTAAACCTGCTTCGGGCCGCGCCGGCACAAGAACCACGCAAGCGCCATCCCGTGGTGGTGCTTGTTCCTGGTTGGTGCATGCCGGCCAGCATCTGGAGCGAAACGCTGCAGGCCCTTGCGCCCCGATACCGGGCTGTGGCCCTGGACCCCCGCGGTCAGGGAGATTCG
Source organism: uncultured beta proteobacterium (assembly GCA_903899705.1). Classification (GTDB taxonomy): domain Bacteria; phylum Pseudomonadota; class Gammaproteobacteria; order Burkholderiales; family SG8-39; genus 2-02-FULL-62-17. Next base: position 12,539 of record CAIUKQ010000373.1, on the reverse strand, counting down.
GAAATTCCCGTGGATGGCTACCATATCGACCGGCGCGCCGATGACCTTGCGTGTTGCGTGGAGCGGTTCGAGAGGGTGGTGCTCGTTGGTTGGTCACTGGGCGCGCTGGAAGTGCTGCAATACCTGCATCGTCACGGCGAACGCGGCATCGACGGTCTTGTCCTCGTAGACAGTTCCGTGGGGGAGGAGCCTCCGCCTTTCCCGGTACCGGGTTTTCGGGAATCGTTTCAGAGTGATCGGATCGGCGCCGTCGAACGTTTTGTCCGGGCGATGTTCAGAAGCACGCGTTCGGAGGGCGAGGTCGCGGAACTCGTCAGGAGCGCAATGCGCATGCCGCTTGAGGCGAGCCTGTCACTGTTTCCCAGTCATCTGCCCCGCGACCATTGGCGAAGCATTGCGAGGAAAGTGAAAGCGCCACTGCTCTATGCAGTGACCGCCCAATTTGCCCAACAGGCATCGAATCTCGCCGCTGCGCGCCCGGGCACCCTGATTGAAACATTCATGGAGGCAGGACACGCAGTTTTCGCCGACGAACCCGGGCGGTTCAATCGCATGCTCTCGGATTTCATCGACGGTTCGTGCAGGGGCGTCTAGTCCGAGGGCGGTTCTGTTCGAATACCGGTCTTTGTTCCACCGGTACCCGCAAGGTGGGCGGTTGAATTCGCCGAGGCTCGTGCAACACAGCCGGCATCAGGCCTCAAATGCCCCCGAGGCAGAGATACTTCACTTCCAGATAATCATCAATTCCATACTTGGACCCCTCGCGACCAACACCTGATTCCTTGATGCCGCCAAAAGGCGCGATTTCGGTCGATATCAAGCCGGTATTGACGCCAACAATGCCGTATTCAAGGGCCTCGGAAACCCGGAACACCCTGCCGATGTCCCGGGAATAGAAATACGATGCCAGTCCGAACTGCGTCGCATTGGCCATCCTGATGCCTTCGGCCTCGTCCTTGAATCGGAACAGCGGGGCAACCGGGCCAAAGGTTTCCTCGGTGGCAACCTTCATGGCGGCCGTCACTCCGGTCAGCACGGTGGGTTCGTAGAAGGTGCCGCCAAGCGCGTGACGTTTGCCACCGAGCAGGACTTTCGCGCCCAGGGAAAGCGCATCTGCGATGTGCTCCTCCACCTTGGCCAGGGCATTTCCATCGATCAGGGGGCCTTGCGACACGCCGGGTTCGTAACCATTTCCCACTTTGAGTCCCGATACGGCCGCCGCAAGCTTTTGCGAGAACGCTTCGTACACGCCATCCTGCACAAGCAGACGGTTGGCGCAGACGCAGGTCTGGCCGGTATTGCGGAATTTCGACGCCATTGCGCCTTCCACGGCCGCGTCGAGATCCGCATCATCAAAAACCAGGAATGGCGCATTGCCGCCGAGTTCCAGGGATACCCTCTTGATGGTGGCCGCGCATTGCGACATGAGAAGCTTGCCCACCTCGGTGGAACCCGTGAAACTGAGCTTTCTGACTGTCGGGTTCGACGTCAGTTCGCCGCCAATAGAGGGGGCATCGCCGGTGACGATGTTGAGCACCCCTTTGGGAATACCGGCCCGCTCTCCAAGCACTGACATGGCAATTGCTGAAAACGGCGTTTGTTCCGCGGGCTTGATTACCATGGTGCAGCCAGCCGCAAGTGCGGCGCCGGCCTTTCTCGCAATCATGGCGTTGGGAAAATTCCACGGTGTGATCGCCGCGCATACGCCGATCGGTTCCTTCAAGACCACGATGCGCTTGTCGGCCTGATGTGCCGGGATGGTGTCGCCGTATATACGCTTACCTTCCTCGCCAAACCATTCAATGAAGCTGGCGCCGTAGGCGATTTCCCCGCGTGCTTCCGCCAGGGGCTTGCCCTGTTCCGCCGTCAGCAGCAGGGCCAGATCGTCCTGCGCCGCCATCATCAGATCAAACCATTTGCGCATGATGGCAGCGCGTTCTTTGGCGGTTCTGGCGCGCCAGGCCGGCCAGGCGGCCTGCGCCGCGGCAATGGCCCGCCGGGTTTCCGCTGCGCCCATATCGGGGACCGTGCCCAGGGTTTTTCCATTGGCCGGATTGATGACCGCAAAGCTTTTGCCCGAATCGGCGTCCACCCAGGCGCCATCAATGTGGCATTGCTGGCGAAACAGCAGCCCGTCTTTCAGATTCAGGTTTTCAATTCCGGATGCTTTGGGATCATTCATGGCAGGCCCACCTTCGATGGATTGCGCCGGCGAACGGCCGGATCGCGGATTGGGATTCATTGTACTTTGCCGCATCCTAAGCCCGCAGGCGTGCTGCCTTCGCTCTGAGGGGCGGCAACCCGTGGCAAACCTGCCTCCCGGCAAATCGCTGGTGCTAAAATCCAGCCGGCGCAGCACCCTCTCTATTTAGCAAAGTTGGCGAATCTCATGGCCGGTCATTCCAAATGGGCGAATATTCAGCACCGAAAGGGCCGTCAGGACGCCAAACGCGGCAAGGCATTCACCAAGCTGATCAAGGAGATAACGGTTGCCGCGCGCATGGGCGGGGGCGACCATAATTTCAATCCCAGATTGCGCCTGGCCATTGAAAAAGGAAAAGCCGAAAACCTGCCTTCGGATAACATCAAGAACGCCATCAAGCGGGGCACCGGCGAACTGGATGGCGTTGCCTACGAGGAAATCCGCTACGAGGGATACGGTGTCGGCGGCGCGGCGGTGATGGTGGACTGCATGACTGATAACCGTACCCGGACGGTTGCCGATGTCCGGCATGCCTTCGCCAAGAACGGCGGCAATATGGGCACCGAAGGCTCGGTATCGTTCATGTTCAAGCATTGCGGGCAGTTTGTATTCGCGCCGGGCACCAATGAGGACAAACTCATGGAAGCGGCACTCGAGGCCGGCGCCGAGGATGTCATAACAAACGATGACGGATCCATCGAGGTCTTGTGCGCGGTTCCTGATTTCCACATCGTTCGCGATGCCCTGACCAAGGCGGGATTCAGCACGGATGTCGCGTCAATCACAATGAAGCCGCAGAGCGAAACAGCCCTTTCCGGCGACGAGGTGGTGAAGATGCAAAAATTGCTGGATGCCCTGGAATCCCTGGATGACGTTCAGGAGGTCTATACCAACGCACCTCTGGGCGAGGGTGGATAGGCTGTATGGCCTCCGGTCCAGTACGCATACTGGGCATCGATCCAGGACTCCGAGTCACGGGATTCGGCGTCATCGAGAAAATCGGCAGCCGGCTGGCATACGTCACCAGCGGTTGCATCCGTCCCTCCCCGAGCGAAGCGCTGGCCGACCGGTTGAAGACGATTCTAGATGGCTTGCGCGAAGTGATAGCGACCAACGGCCCCGCCCAGGCGGCACTCGAAAAAGTGTTTGTGAACGTCAATCCCCAATCCACGCTTTTGCTCGGCCAGGCCCGCGGCGCCGCCATATGTGCTGTGGTGGATGCCGGCTTGCCGCTCTCCGAATACACTGCGCTCCAGGTCAAGCAGGCCGTCGTGGGTTACGGCAAGGCGAAAAAGGAACAAGTGCAGGAAATGGTTCGCAGGATACTGGTGCTGCCGGGGACGCCGGGTACGGATTCGGCGGACGCCCTTGCCTGCGCCATTTGCCATGCGCACGGCGGGCAGGGCCTGGGTTCAATTGTGACCGGAATCCAGCGGGTCCGACGCGGGCGGCTGGTATGACGGATTCACGCTTGTCGACGGAGAGCGGCACGTGATCGGTCGGATTGCGGGCGTGCTGCTTGAAAAAAATCCGCCCCAAATCCTGGTGGACGCCAACGGCGTTGGCTATGACATCGAGGTGTCGATGAGCAGTTTCTACAATCTGCCCGCCACCGGTGAGCGCGTCACCCTGTTCACCCATTTGCTGGTGCGCGAGGACGCGCATCTCCTGTACGGGTTTGGCACTGAATCCGAGCGCAAAGTTTTCCGGCAGTTGCTGAAGATATCCGGTGTGGGCGCCCGCACAGCGCTGGCGGTGCTTTCGGGGATGTCGATTGGTGAATTGATAGAAGCCGTGTCTGCGCAGGAGGCCGGGCGACTGGTTAAGATTCCTGGCATCGGCCGAAAGACTGCAGAACGACTGTTGCTTGAATTGAAAGACAAGCTCGGCGCTGACGTTGCAATTGGTACGGCAGCCCACAGGGCGCGACCTGCATCCAGCGATATTCTCAATGCATTGGCGTCCCTCGGCTACAGCGACAAGGAGGCCAACGCTGCCGTAAAGCTGCTGCCTGAGGGTCTGTCCGTGTCCGACGGTATCCGCCAGGCGCTCAAATCCCTGGCAAAGGGGTGACACATGGCTGTTGAAACTGACCGGTTGATATCCGCCGCGCCCGTCTCGGTGCATGAGGAGGTTCAGGAGCGCGCGCTGCGACCGAAGTCCCTGGCCGAATATGTCGGCCAGGAAAAGATCCGCGGACAACTGTCAATCTTCGTGGAGGCCGCGCGCAACCGCAAGGAAGCGCTCGACCATGTGCTGCTCTTTGGCCCGCCAGGCCTGGGCAAGACAACGCTTGCGCACATCATTTCGCGCGAGATGAATGTCAATCTGCGCCAGACCTCCGGGCCGGTGCTGGAGCGGGCCGGCGATCTCGCCGCGATTCTCACCAACCTTGAACCCAATGACGTGCTGTTCATCGACGAGATTCACAGGCTCTCGCCCGTGGTTGAGGAGATCCTCTATCCGGCGCTCGAGGACTATCAGATCGACATCATGATCGGCGAAGGCCCGGGGGCGCGGTCGGTCAAACTTGATCTGCCGCCGTTTACGCTGGTGGGGGCGACTACGCGTGCGGGCATGCTGACCAACCCGCTGCGGGACCGGTTCGGCATTGTCGCGCGACTGGAGTTCTACACCCCTGAAGAATTGGAGCGCATCATTCATCGATCCGCCACCCTGCTTGAAGTGGAAATGTCCGCCGAAGGCGCCATCGAGATCGCCCGCCGGTCGCGGGGGACCCCGCGCATCGCCAATCGGCTCCTGCGCAGGGTGCGCGACTACGCGCAGGTGCGCGCGCAAGGGTTCATCGATCGCGAGGTCGCCGATGCGGCACTGAAGATGCTGGATGTCGACCTGATCGGTTTCGACCTGATGGACCGCAAGCTGCTGCTTGCGATCATCGAAAAGTTTTCCGGTGGCCCGGTTGGCGTGGACAACCTCGCTGCCGCGATTGGCGAGGAATCGGAGACCATCGAAGACGTGCTCGAACCGTTTCTGATCCAGCAGGGGTACCTTCAGCGCACACCTCGCGGGCGCATCGCAACGCCGCTGGCCTGGCGGCATTTCGGACTTGCCATGCCCGGTGGCGGCAGTGAGGAACTGTTCAAGAACGGCTAAATCGCTCCGGCCATGGGGTAGAATCCGCGGCTTATGGCAAGGACCTCGAAGGAGCGTTATTGACCGCAACCACGTTCAACTGGAACGTCCGTGTCTATTACGAGGACACTGATATCGCAGGCGTTGTCTACCACGCCAATTACCTGCGCTTTTTCGAACGTGCGCGTACGGAATGGCTGCGTCATCTGGGTATCGGGCAGGAAAAACTGATGGCAGATCATGGCGTCAAATTTGTTGTTCGCCGGATTGCCATGGATTTTTTTTCCGCGGCGCGCCTTGACGATCTTTTGCAGATCTCGGTGAGTCCTGTGAAATTCGCAGGAGCCTCAGTCCACCTTGAACAGGAGGCCCGTGTCGAGAGCCGTCGCCTTTGCGCGGGGACCGTCCAAGTGGCGTGCGTGCGCGACGCTGATTTCCTGCCCGTGCCCATCCCGGAATTCATCAAAGAGAAAATGCAATCATGAACGTCTCACACGACATGTCGATGCTTGCCCTCATCTGGAATGCGAGTGTCGTCGTCCAGTTCGTCATGGCGCTCCTGCTGGTGGTTTCCTCGATGTCCTGGTACTTCATTTTCCGCAAATGGTTCACGATTCGGCAGGCGCGCACCAAGACCGAACTATTCGAACGTGACTTCTGGAGCGGTTCCGACCTCAATGCGCTGTACCAGAGCGCCGTCAACCACCGCCATTCAACGGGCAGCCTCGAGCGGATTTTCGAAGCCGGTTTCCGCGAATTCGCCAAATTGAAGACGCAAAAGGGCGCGGATCCGGCAATACTGGTCGACGGTGCGCGCCGCGCGATGAGGGCAACGCACCAGCGCGAAATGGACAACCTGGAGGCGCACCTCGCGTTTCTTGCCTCGGTGGGTTCGGTCAGTCCGTATGTCGGCCTGCTGGGCACCGTGTGGGGAATCATGCATTCATTCCGTGGTTTGGCCAACGTGCAGCAGGCCACGCTTGCCGCGGTTGCGCCGGGGATTGCGGAAGCGCTGGTGGCCACGGCAATCGGCCTCTTCGCCGCGATTCCGGCGGTGGTCGCCTACAACCGCTTTGCGCATGACGTGGATCGGATAGCGGTCCGGTTCGAGAGCTTCATGGAAGAGTTTTCCAATATTCTCCAGCGCAGCACGCCGGGCCGGTAGCGAGACCGCCGTGAGACCGCGCCGCCAGATGAATCAGATCAACGTCGTGCCCTACGTGGACGTCATGATGGTGCTATTGGTGATTTTCATGGTGACGGCGCCCCTTGCCAATCCGAGCGTCGTGGATCTGCCGAGCGTGGGCAAATCGACGCAGGCGCCGGCGACCCCCATCGAGGTCGTGATCAAACTTGATGCCACCATGCTTTTGCGCGACCGCGATGACAGCAAGGGGCCGGAGCAATCGGTGACCCTCAAGGATCTGGTGCCGATGGTGCAGCAAAAGCAGACCGGCAATCCGGACCGCCCGGTGGTTATCGCCGCCGACAAGGAGGTCCGCTACGAAGCCGTGCTCAAGGTGATGGACGAACTGCAGCGCGCAAACATTCGTCGCGTCGGCCTAGCGGTCAAGGCGGCGGGATCATGAGCACGGCCGTCCTCGGTTTCGAGCGTGAACGCACCCACCTTCCTTCGGCGGCACTGGCGGCGTGTGTCCACGTGCTTCTGTTCGTCGTGCTTGTCTTTGGCGTGAGCTGGCAGTCGCGGGCGCCCGAAACGGTGAGCGTCGAATTATGGGACCTTGTGCCTCAGGCGCGAACCGAGCCGCCGCCGGAAGTCAGACGTGCGCCCGAGCCGGAAGTGAAGCCGGTGCCCAAAGTGGAATCCAAACCGGCGCCGGTGCCCGTGCCGAAGAAGGTTGATATTGCAGTCGAAAAAGAAAAAAAGCCCGCCCCCAAGGAGGCGCCGGTCAAGCTGGACATGGCCAAACAGATGAAGGATCAACTCGCCCGTGAGCTGGAAACTGTCCAGCGCGAACGTGAGCGCAGCGAAGTTCTGTCACAATTCAAACCGGCCGCCGCGCCGCCCGCGGCGACCGTCGACGCCGGCTACGCCAACCGTATCCGGCAAAAAATCAAGCCCAATATCAACGTGCCGCCGGACATTGTCGGGAACCCGGAGGCCATCTACGATGTGGAACAGCTTCCAACGGGGGAAGTTCTGTCGGCTAAATTGAGAAAATCAAGCGGTAACCGGGCCTATGATGATTCGGTGGAACGCGCCATCATGAAAGCCTCGCCGCTGCCCAGGCCGGAACGTGCGGACCAGTTTCAGCGCCGCCTCGAATTGAAGTTCCGGCCCAATGACTGACACTCGAAATATGAAAAAAATAATTCACGTTGCTGCGATTCTTCTGATGGGCTTGGCCAGTGCAGCACATGCCCAGTTGTCCATTGAAATCACCGGCGGCGGCGCCAATCAGATTCCTGTCGCCGTGCTGCAATTCGCGGGCGAAAACCAGTTGCCTTCGGCCATCACCGACGTCATCGAGGCCGATCTGCAGCGCAGCGGGCGCATACGCCTGCAATACTCGGGAGGGATATCGCCCGCGCCAAGCGAGCCGTCGCAGGTCAATTTTACGGAATGGCGCAATCGCAGTGCGGATGCCATGGTCATTGGCACGGTGCAAAAGTTGAGTGATGGACGGTTCGATATCAGGTTCCGGTTGCTGGACGTGCCCCGTCAAACCCAGTTGCTGGGCCTGGGTTTCACCATGTCTGCGGCGCAACTGCGCCTGACCGGTCACAAGATTGCCGATGCCATTTACGAAAAGCTGACCGGCGAGCGCGGCGTTTTTTCCACCCGTATTGCGTACGTGGTCAAGCAGGAAGGTCGTTTTGAGCTGCGCATCGCCGACGCCGACGGCCAGTCGGCACAGACGGCCCTGGCATCCCGTGAACCCATCATTTCACCCTCGTGGTCCCCCGACGGAACACGGCTTGCCTACGTATCGTTCGAGAACAAGAAGGCTGTTGTGTACCAGCATTCGCTGGCCACCGGGCAAAGACAGGTTGTGGCGAACTTCCGGGGTTCCAACAGCGCACCGTCATGGTCCCCTGACGGCCGGCAACTGGCCGTCGTGCTGTCACGGGACGGCGGCTCGCAGCTGTACCTGATCAACACCGATGGCAGCAACGTGCGCCGGTTGACCCAGAATCAATCGATTGATACCGAACCGTTTTTTTCGCCCAATGGTCAGTCCATTTATTTCACCTCGGATCGGGGCGGCAGTCCGCAGATCTACCGGATGGCCGTGTCGGGTGGCGAAGCGCAACGAATCACCTTTGAGGGCAGCTACAATGTATCGCCTCGTGTCAGTTCCGATGGCAGGACGCTGGCGTACATTTCGCGAAACGGAACGCGTTTTCAGCTCGCTTCCATGGACCTTGAGAGCCGCCAGGTTCAAATGTTGACGGACACGCAGCGCGATGAGTCACCCAGTTTTGCCCCCAACGGGAAACTGGTCTTGTATGCAACGGAACTGGGCGGCAGGGGTGTTCTGGCTGCGGTTTCGTCGGACGGAACCGTAAAGCACCGGCTTACCGTGCAGGCCGCGGATGTGCGCGAGCCGGCATGGGGGCCTTACACTGGAAACTAAAGGCAGATTCCGGGCGCGCTGCGTCCGGAAATTCACAGGAGAGGCAATATGAAAAAGACTTTTTTGGCCATGTTTGCGGCGTCGTTTCTCTGGTCCTGCGGCGGAGATCCTCCGAAACCTGATGGCGCGGGTGCGCGTGTCGAGGATCGCGTTCCCGGCAAACCCCCTGCTGACACAGCCAGGCCCGTGCCCGTGACACCGCAAAATGTCGCCCCGGTAAACATTGCCCAACCATCGCAGCCCGGCGTCAAGAGTCCGTTGACCGATCCGGCCAACATCTTGTCCAAGCGGTCCATTTTTTATGATTACGACAGCGACGCGATCAAGGACGAATATCGGCCCATGCTGGAGGCGCATGCGAAATACCTTTCGAACAATCCCAATGCGCGGATGCTGGTGCAGGGCAATACGGACGAACGCGGTGGTCGGGAGTACAACCTGAGCCTGGGGCAGCGCCGCGCCGAAGCGGTTAAAAAGGTGTTGGTTGTGATGGGCGCGAAAGATGTGCAGATCGAATCGGTGAGTCTGGGCGAGGAAAAGCCGCGCTGTGAAGAGCGCACCGACGCCTGCTTCGGCCAGAACCGCCGCAGCGACATACTGCACTCCGGAGAGTTCTAAGTGAGATTCCACCGCCAGATCGTGTTTGCGGCCGTCGCGGCCGCCTGGACGGTGATCGCGCAGTCCCCTGCCGGCGCGGCGCTGTTTGACGATGACGAGGCGCGCGCAAAGATTTCCGAATTGCGCAGGGACTTTGACGCCAGCCAGAAATCCATTGCCGACCGTCTCGACCGCATGGATACGGCGGCAAAGGACCGCCTGCTGGATCTCTCCAAGCTCATCGAAGAGTTGCGCCAGGACATGTCCCGTCTTCGGGGCAGTACGGAGGTATTGCTGAATCGCGCGGAGAATCTGGATAAGCGGCAGAAAGACCTGTACGTGGATCTGGATATGAGGCTGCGCAAGATCGAGCAGAACCAGCAGCAGCTGGAACAGTCGCAGGCCCAGCTCACTGAGCGCCTGGTCACCCCGGAGCGCGAAGCGGTGCAGGAGAAACAGGCCTACGAGGCCGCGCTGAACCAGTTCAAGGTCGGCAACTTCCAGTCGTCGATTGCGGCGTTCCAGACTTTTATGGCGAGCTTCTCCTCCAGCCAGTTGGTGCCCTCTGCGCAGTATTGGGTGGGCAATGCCTACTATGCGCTGCGCGATTACAAGGTCGCCATCGCCGCGCAGCAGAAGGTGGTCTCGACCTGGCCGGACAACGCCAAGGCCTCCGACGCGCTGCTCAACATTGCCAGTTCACAGGCGGAGCTCGGGGACCAGAAATCCGCGATTCAGACGCTCAGAACGCTGGTCACCAAGTATCCGCAAAGTCCTGCCGCCGAACAGGCCAAGCAGCGCCTTGGCGGCGGCCGCAAGTAGCCGCGATCGCGGCTGGACGGCACTTTGGCTCGGCTGACGCATGATTGATCCGGTCGCCATAGCTAAAACGATTGCCTGGGGTGCCTTCGTACTGGGCATCATTTTCGGCTTCGTTGGAAACAAAACCCATTTCTGTACCATGGGCGCGATCTCCGACATCGTCAACATGGGCGACTGGAACCGCATGCGCATGTGGTTGCTGGCGATGGCAGTTGCGATTCTGGGGGCCTCCGGTCTCCAAGGTGCCGGTCTCATCGACATCTCAAAATCCATCTATGCGACACCCAACCTGATCTGGCTTTCGTACCTGATTGGCGGCTTTTTATTCGGCTTGGGCATGACCCTCGCATCGGGTTGTGGAAGCAAGACGCTCATACGCATTGGCGCCGGCAACCTCAAGTCGCTGGTGGTGCTGATTGTCTCCGCGATCGCCGCGTACATGACTCTGAAAGGCCTGTTCGGGGTCTTCCGCGTCTGGGCCATCGACCCCGTGGCGTTCAAACTGCCCGCCAACCAGGATCTGCCTTCCCTTGCGGCGTATGCGTTTGGTTCTGCCCGCGGCATGACACTCGCAATCCTTTCCGTGGCAATTGCCGGCACCTTGCTCGCGTTTATATTCAAGGATCGGGAATTCGGCACATTTGACAACGTGATGGGCGGGGTCGTCACCGGCCTTGTCATTGTCGGTGGTTGGTATCTGTCGGGGCATCTGGGCTACCTGCCGGAGGACCCCAACACCCTCGAGGAGCGTTTTTATGCCACCAACACCGGTCGCATGGAATCGTTCTCGTTCGTTGCGCCCCAGGCCTATCTGCTCGAGTTGCTGATGTTCTGGAGCGATACCAGTCGTGTCGTCACTTTCGGCATCGCCGCGGCCCTCGGAACGATGATCGGGTCGTTTGGCTGGGCACTCTGGTCACGAAGCTTCCAACTCGAGAGTTTTCGCGATCCCGAGGACATGATCAATCACCTTGTGGGCGCCGTATTCATGGGGTTCGGCGGAATACTCGGCCTGGGCTGCACTATCGGACAGGGCCTATCCGGGGTCTCAACCCTGGCTCTTGGATCGATTCTTGTGTTGCTTTCCATCATTGCAGGCAGTGTCGTGGCGATGAAGTACCAATATTGGCGCGTGGGCGGCTAATTACTCTCAAAATTCGGGTGTTTTCATTGACGCTGTGAGAGGCGGCGTAATAAAATCCGCCCCTTCGTTTGATGCGCAAATTTTGGGTCGTTAGCTCAGCTGGTAGAGCAGCGGACTTTTAATCCGTTGGTCGGCGGTTCGAATCCGCCACGGCCTACCAATAAATACAATGGCTTAGCTAACACTAAGCCATTGTTCATTTTGCAGAATAAACACGTGTAGGCGCTGTATGGGTTTTGCAGGGCAACATCCGACGCGTTGCCTACTTGGGTTTGCCACACCAAGAACCATATTCGTCCCAAGCTACTTTTCGCCCACAGGCAAGCTCTCAGGTCTCACTCAGGCCGTGCGATTTCCGCACTGTTACGGCAGGTGCCTTCGGATTCGGGCACTGAGCAGCGTGCCGAAGAAAAGCAGGCGGCCGATTCCCGCATAAGTTGCTGCCGCGCTTCCCCATACCCCGCTCACCGCACCAGGCACGGCGATTCTTTGCTCTCCGGGATCAACGACGGAGAGTGACCCAGAAGGGCTTTCCAAGTTCTGCGATTTTAGGGGCCGTGAACGCAGCAGGTGGGAACGACGAGACGATGGGACCGAATATCGATTCGGATGTGCAGGTACTTGCCACAGTTCAGTCGCAGATGGTCTGATGTTGGCACCGCTCTCCCATAGAGCCAGATCAACGCAGTAGTTGCCCCTCGCTCACATCGAGCGAACTCACAGGATAGTACCTGCAATGCAGTAGACTTCAGAAAAACTGCCGTCAGGGTAATAACAATGGCAAGTACTCGGAAGCCCACGTTGGCCTTATGCATCACCTCGCAGCTGAAGAATCATGGGGTGGCGTGATGCCTAACCCGTTCTTTGACCACCCAATCCTGAACTCTCCCTACGACTACCCGGCGCGGCATTGGGAACTTGACGACGACGGGCAGCCCACGCAGAAGATCACCGAGAGCAGGCGCAGCGCGAAATTCATCACGCCGATCCCAAAGCCAAAGAAGCGTAAAGCCAGCAAGGCGCAAACGGGTTTTGTGTTCGACGAAGGCAAGGGTCTTTCGACCAAGCAGCAACAGTA
>CAIUKQ010000372.1 GCA_903899705.1 uncultured beta proteobacterium | reverse complement strand
ATACTGCCGTGTGCGTACGGCGTGTGCGCCGTGCAGATTTCTTGACCATTGAAAACTCCTTCTCGCCATTCCGTCTTCGGAATAGCATTGTGCGCGGAGTTTCCACTTATAGTGCCGTTCAAATTTTCGGGGCCACTTCTATTAGTGCTGCCTTTCTCTACGGCCAAATGGAAGAAGCCGAAAACATTACGCAGCGCCGACTTGCAATATGGCATCGTTATCACCATGCCTTCAAGCCGTTGGAGATTGCTGGTCTGTTGAGACGCCCGATCGTGTCCGATAGCTGTCAACACAATGCCCATATGTACTACATTCTGTTGGCGTCGTTGGCACAACGCACTAGCCTGCTTTCTGACCTTAAGAAGAAAGGCATTAATGCCGTATTTCATTACGTACCGCTACACAATTCGCCTTATGGTCAAGGCACTTCCCGCACCAGTGGAAAACTTGTTGTAACTGAACAATTGAGCGAAAGACTGATTCGCTTGCCTATGTTTGTCGAGCTAGATGAGGATCAACAAATGCAAGTGATTGATGCAATACAAGATTTCTTTAAAGCTTAGAAGTAGTCGAGGCTAATCCACATCGACTGCAACTTTTATTTTCGCGGCGATTGCAATTAATTCCGCGCATTGGGAGGGGAAATTCTTTCCAATGGTTTTCATCAACCATCGTCCAATCGCGAAATATGAAATCGCATAATGTATTGTGAGGTGCGGCGTAAAAAATCCGACACGGACCAATTTGTTCACCGCAAACCCTACGGAGTCGAGCAGACCCAACAGGTTTTCCTTCCTATAAAAATTCACATGGTCTGTCGTTTGCAGGATTGAACGCTGCAACACATGATTGCGCAACCACGCCAAGGCACATCCTTCATTCGGCACTCCCAGTATCAGCATCCCTCGGGGGCGGAGGACCCGCTTCAATTCCATCAGGACGTTCCTGTCCTGCCGAATATGCTCCAGCACCTGATTGCACAGGACCACATGGAAATGCCCGTCCGGATAGGGCAACGAATCCAGGGGTGAAACTTTTACTTCCGCGACAAACGGCAGTTTGGATGCGCGATCGACGCGTAATGCGTTGTAGTCGGCGCCGTAAATCCGCATGTTCCAGCGTTTGGCCTGGATCATGTTGTTCAATCCGAGCAGGTTGATGCCATCTCCGCATCCCGCGTCCAGAATGCGGACTGGCTCCGGGGAGTTTTGCGAATCGATATGACTCAGGTATTCCGCAATCTCTGTTTCAAAAATTCGCCATCGGTTCTCAATCACTGCCCGCGGGCCGGGACGGCTGTACTGCTTCTCGAACTGATCGTCGGTGTACCAGGCATTGCCGGTACTGACCTGGTCCTGCGGATCATGGTCTTTTGCCACCTCACGCTGCCTTCGCAAGCAGTTGTGCATACCACCTGACCTTGGTGGCGGAAGCATTGGCCAGGGAATGCCGCTCAAAAGCCAGGGCTTTCGCCTTTTGCCCCATGTTCTCGCTTTCTCCGGGATGATCGAGAAGCCAGTCAAGCGCCGTCACCACGCCTTCAATATCCCCTTCCCTCACCAGAAAGCCGGTCTCGCCACTTTTTACTAGTTCTCGGTGCCACTCAACGTCATAGGACACCACCGGACTGGCTGCCGCACATGCTTCGATCAAGCTGAATCCGCCCATTAGGCAAATCGAAACTGCGGAAGCACGACGCAAATCGTGGCAGACGTCGCGCGGCTGAAAGCCTGTCAGAACGACACGTCCAACAAGCGAAGCATCCTTCACAAGTATTTGTTTTACATGAATTTCTTCTTTTCCAGCGCCCGCCATGACGAATACGAAGTCCGCCCTGCGGGCGGCAAGCCGGCGCACGGCATCGAGCATGTCGTCCACGTAATTGTCCCTGGAAAAGCGGCCGACGAAGCTGATGATCCGGGTGTTCGCTTCAAGGGAAAAGCGGCTGCGGATGTCGTTGCGCGGGGGTAGGGTGAAGGGCTCAAGGTCAATCCCGTGAGGTATGACCCTGATGCTTTCCGGGCGGGCGCCATTCGCCACGGCCTGAGTGGCCAGAGATTCACGAATGGGCAAGACCATTGCGGCGCCGCGGAACACAAAGCGTTCCAATCGCCGCGCCAACGCATATGAGCCGAATACCCTGAGGATTGAAATTCCGTCGTCCAAAGCCATACGTTTGTCGTAATCAGCGTGGATCGAAACACAATATGGGATGCCCTGCAATTTCGCGGTAACCCACGCAAATAGTCCCATCCAATAAGGATCATTTGCCCTGATCAGGCTGACCCTGTATCTCCTGGCCAATCGAATCGTGGCCGCGAGGACCCTGAACAAATGCAATGGTGCCTGCAAATATTTCAGCGCTCGATAGCGGTCGGAACCCGGAATCAAATCGAATCCAATTTCGTGTATTTCGTGTGTCTGGTTCAGCACAATGGAACGGGTCTTATTTGAGAAAGGATGCACCGTGATGACTTTGCCGAAAAACCCGCCTTCATCCCGCTCGAAAACCATGCTTTCAACACCCTTGGCCTTCAACTCATCGTACTGAGCCGGCACGATGAACAGGATGGACGGCTTCATGCGATATGAAATCTCCGTGGCGCAGCCAGGGTGCGAATTCCAGTTTGGCTCATTGGAGCTTGCTGACGTCATAACCGCTGCACAGCCTGCAGATCGAAATCTCCGCCTGATTCCCATGCAATTTCCGGCGGTAGGCCTGAAACGGCTCCCCGTTCCATACTTCATCGAGCCCCTGCGTCAGGAGATTGCCCATGACAAATTTGCCGGTGGTGTCCCTGCAGCAGGGAACCACATCGCCATTGACATAGATGGACATTGAATAATAAATCCACGGACACTCGTTTTTCGGGAGAACCTTGGGACGAAGCAGTCCCTTGCGAAAGGACTCAAGGTCGTAATACCAGTTGGTGGTGTCGGTTGTCAGGTACTTGCGCCCCTGCTCCATGTCGCGGACACAGGCGTCGATAATGTTGGCATCGTCGGCACCGATTTCCCGGACCATCTGGCGGAAAGCCTCGACCTGATGTTCGTTATGTTTCATCAGAATGAAGCCAACCGCAATTCTCAACGAGGATTTCCGCTCGCGCTTGATCCGGATTGTTTCCCTGAGATTCTCCAGAACTCTCGCAAGATTGCTGTTAATGCGATAGGTCTCGTGCGTTTCCTGCGTCATGCCGCCGATCTGGAAGCTGACCTCATCGAGACCGCTCTCCACCAGCTTGCGCGGATTGACCGCATCGCCGTTGGTGCAGGTGGTGATGAAGGGTATGCCCAGCTTTTTCCCGTAGGCGATCATTTCATAGGACTGTTTGTTCAGGAAAGGCTCGCCCATGAAGTAGAACATCAGGGTATTGGTGTGCGGGGCGATTTTGTCGGCAATGATCTTGAATTCGTCGAGCGACATGTTGGCATCCGGGCGCTCCAGAATCCCCGCTCCGGTCTCGCACACCGGGCATTTCAGGTTGCAAATATTGGTGGGTTCCAAAGTGACGTTCACCGGCCGGCCCAGCACCTTGGGTGACTGGCGCAGCATGGATACCGTGGACAGCATGTGGTCCTTCGCACCGCGGCGACCTTTCGCGGCAGCACCGACAAAAGTAACCGCCGGATAGATGGAGCGCGCAGACCGGTATAACCACGGGTATTTTCGCAGCGCGTGCTTCAGCTTAGCGATCATTGGATTGTGTCCCCATCAGGCGCTCCAGAGCTTCGATCCTGCTGTTCATGGCCTGAAGTTGAGCGGCGACCGGGTAACCGGCGGCCAGACGTGTCCGGGTTGAACGAATGACATCCGTTGCCCTCCCCCGCCCGCCTCCAAACTCGACCTGTTCCAGAACCAGCACGCCTTCGTCGCACAGAATCCATGCCTCGCCCCGATCCGGGTCGACACGGACGACCTGCCCATTCACACCCAGCGCCGGATAGGGCAGCTTTTCTGCGCGCGCGCGCCAGATTGTCAGCCGCTCCCCCTTCAATTGGGCAAAGGCACCGGCAAATGGCTCTGCGCTTGCACGAACAAGTTTGGCAATTTCCGTCGCCGACCGATTCCAGTCGATCCCACCGTCGTCCGGTGTTCGTGGAAAGCATCTCAGGCTGTGCATGGGATCGGGCGACTGTTCCGTCGGCGTCAGGGAGCCGGAATGCAGTCCGGCAATCGCCTCCACAAACGCCTCCGGACTTGTGCGATCGAGAAAACGGTAGACATCACCGATATAGGTGGTTTCGATCAAAGGGAAACTTTTTTTAAGCACGATGGGACCGGCATCTAGATCAGCAATCATCTGGTGCAAGGTCAAAACAACCTCGCTTTCTCCATTCAATATTGCCCAGTTGGGGCAGGCGTTCCCACGAAAACGGGGCAGATCGCCGGCATGCGCATTGACGATGCCATGCCTGAAAGCCGCCATCATTTCCGCGCCAATCAACGTGGGCCAATTGACGCTGATTGCCGCCTCCGCGGCCAACGACCCCGCCAATTCCACGCGTTCCGCACGGTTGATTGATGCATCACAAAAATAAGGGCAGCCCAGCCGGGCCGCCAGTTCTTCGAAGTCTTTTTCCCCGACCTTGTACTCTGGCGCAGCGGTACTGGTTCCAACCAGCACCACCTCGTGGCCCGCCTTGTCCAGCGCCACAATGCTGTCGTAGAGCCAATGCGTCCGTCCCAGTGCAGCGACACGCATGTCAGCCAGACCCGCCATTTCCGAGATGCCCAGTAGACATTGTCTCATGAACACCTTCGAATCCCTGCGCCAGCGGACATTCATGCAATACCTGAAATTCCGCCTCGAATGCGGGCACACCCTTCAACCTCAACCGCGCCAGCAACTCACCGATACGCAATCCGGCCGCATGCAGATCGATCACGGGTCGCGGACCGACGAAATCGGTCGTCACGCTCATGTAGCCGAAACCCGCAACTGGCGTAGGGGTATAGCGCAGGCCGGCATTCCGCAAGGAAGCTTCATCCACATAGCCGCAAATATGCGCGACTCCAACGGAAGGATTGACCGCGGCGATTCTTTCCGGATCCAGCCATCCGCCGGTTCCAAAGAGCAAGTCGGGTACCCGGTGTTCGGCAAATACAATGGCGTCCGCCCGGTTCCAGCAATTCAAGCGTCCCATTTCTTGCGTAGGCTCAATGACTTCGGCCGATTCCGCACCTGCCGCTAACAGTGCCGCGCGTACGGGCGCCGCGAATTTGCCGCCTCCGACAACCACCACGCGGGAGCGCAACACTTCCACTCCGAGTTCAAACAACAATTTGATGGCGACAGGCCCCAGATAATTCATGGTGCCCAAATCAGGATGATCCTCATTGGTACCGAGAACCGGGATTCCCAGCCTGCGGCAAGCGCCAAGATCCAGATCCTGCGGGCGGAATTCCCAGGTTTCCCACATCAGAGGCAGTGCAGCCGTGCTTTTCATGCGTGAGAGGAAATCAGCATCGAGAGGCCGGACAAAGCCCAGATTGGTGACAACATCAGCCTCCGCAATGGACGCGTCCCGGCGATTGTCAATGACCGAAAGACGATCTTTCACTCCCCATGCATCCGCCAGATCAAGCAATTGGTCCCGAACCGTCGCAAAATTTCCGTGACGGGAATCACGTCCCAGCGCGATGACCCGATCAGCGCCCGCGAGAGCAGCAATGAGCGGCGTCAGGCAATAGTGATTGGAGGCTGCCTCGGTAAGTACCACGAGGCCGTTCAGATTGACCCCGAATTTTCCTATGGCGTCTTCGACAAGACGCCGGCATCGATGCTTATTGAAAAGCATATGGGGCCAGCGATCGAAGATTTTTCATCCGAACGTTTCCTTTAACCAGCATTCAACGTTCAGCAACGACCAGATGAACAGTCGCCGGTTCTGCCTGCCCTCGATGTGTTCGTTGACGAGTGCCAGCACCGCGCTGCGGTCCAGGTAACGATAGATTCTCGCCGCTTTGTCAAACAACACCCGGCGGACATAATCAATACTTTCGCCCTTGAACCACGACGCGTCCGGTGCCGAAAAGCCCTTTTTTTCACCGTCGACGATCTCCGACGGAATATGCCGCGCCATGGCCCGCCGCAACAGCAGCTTGCCGTCACGATTTTTCTGGAAGTATTTGAGCGTTTTCGGACCCGGCTCATTCTCGTTCAATCTGACCACCGAATCCAGGTTGTGCAGCTTTAGCGCCGCCGGTACCCGCATCGCAAAATCGACCAGGTCGTTGTCCATGAACGGCACCCGCGACTCCAACCCATGCGCCATGCTGAGTTTATCCTCAACGATTAGCAATCCATGCAGAAAGGTCTTTGCCTCGAAATACAGTGAATGGTTGACATAATCCTCCGGCCGCGTCAGCGTCTGCGCGTGCTCCTGGAACACATCGCGAAAAATGTCCCGGGTCCAGACATGTTTCACCTCGTTCCAGATCGGTGCGAAAACCCCCTGAATGGCCTGATTAGGAATCAGCCGCTGCCAGAACTGGTAGTACTTGTCGACGTAATGTTCAAAACTGTCGTTAACGACGGCCCTGTAATAGCGCCAGGGATAACCGCCAAACAGTTCGTCACCACCGGTTCCTGACAAAACCACCTTGACGAATTTGGAAGCCAGTTGCGCCACGTAATAGTTGGGATAGCTTTGCCCGACGCGCGGCTCCTCGAGATGACGGGCGATTTTGGACATGACCCGCTCCATATCGCCCGCCTTCAGCACCATTTCGTAGTGCTCCGTCTTGAACAGATAGGACATCAGCTCGGCCTGGTCGCGCTCGTCAAAACCCAACTCAAGCCCCGAGGCCGAATGCAGGTCGAAACCGCAGGTAAACGATTTGATATAGGGATTTCGGGCTGCGGCGATGGCCGTGATCGAGCCGGAATCCATGCCGCCGCTCAGATAGGCGCCCAGCTCCACGTCTCCGACCAGTTGGCGGGACACCGCCTGGCTGAAAAGACGGTCCAGTTCCTCGACGTACTCGCCCTCTTGCGCCGGACTTTCCGGCTCGCGGAAGTTGTAATCCCAGTATCGTTCGGGGGAAATTTTCCGTGTCTGCACCCCGGCCTTAATCGTGGCCCGCGACCCAGCCGGAAACAGCCGCACATCCTTCAGCAGGGTCCGGTCGGTGAAAATATTCTGGAAGGTAAAATATTCAAGCAACCCCTCCAGATCCACTTCGCGCCGAAATTCCGGATGCGCGAGCAGGGCTTTCTGCTCGGAGCCGAACAGGAGCGAATTGCCGACAAAGGTGTAATACAGCGGCTTGACACCATAGCGGTCACGGGCGAGAAACAACTCCTGCGCCTGCCGGTCCCAGATGGCAAAGGCAAACATGCCGTTGAACCGCTCGACGCAGGCAACGCCCCACTCGGCGTAGGCGTGCAGGACCACCTCCGAATCCGAGGTCGACAGAAACCGGTGGCTCAAAGCTTCGAGTTCCTTCCGCAACTCGCGGAAATTGTAGATTTCGCCGTTATAGCTAAGCGAATAGCGCCGGTCCGGGGTCAACATGGGCTGGCTGGCCGCGTTGGACAGATCAATGATGGCAAGGCGCCTGTGCCCAAGCCCAACGCATGTGTCCGCGTAAAACCCCTCCCCATCGGGTCCCCGATGGGCGATGGCATCGGTCATGCGCTGCAACAGATCTCTGCCGACGGGTTTGCCGTCCAGGTTGAGTACCCCCGCAATTCCGCACATGAACGGCTACCGGAGCTCGTGCAGCGCCGCGACCACGTATGCGTAGTCCTCCGCGGACATGCGGTTGTGCAGGGGGATCGCCATCGAGAACTGGTCGCAATCGCGGGCGGCGGGATAGTCATCCGGGATCAGACCGTACTTTTGCCGGTACAGGCCCAGCATATGCACAGCGTGCGTTCCCGGGCGCGTGCTGATACCGCGGTCCTGCAGTGCCTGCATGATGGCGTTTCGCGCCATCGGGGCGAGGCCTTCATCGACGTAACACACAAAGGATTGCCATCCGTGTCCGTAGCCCTCGGGGGTCGCCGGGGTACGCAGCCACGCAACCGATGCCAGTTCCCGCACGTAGTAGTCCGCCCATTTCTGCCGTTCCGCAATGAAGCGATCCAGCTTGGTCAACTGCGCGAGTCCCACCGCCCCCTGAAGATCCGTCATCCGGTAATTGAAGCCGATCAGATTGAAATCCGGCAGGATGTAAGGACGCGGGCCGTGATGGCGCTGTTCCTCGGAGACGCTCGCGCCGTGATTGCGCAGCATGTTGACCGTTTCGGCCAGGGCGGCATCGTTGGTCGTCACCATGCCGCCCTCCCCCGTGGTGATGGACTTGCGCGGGTGAAAGGAAAATGCCGCAGCCTTGCCGAGAATCCCCGCGCTGCGACCCAGATAGCTTGCGCCCGCCGCGCATGCGGCGTCTTCAATGATCGGAATGCCCGGGGCCGCTTTTTCGATGGCATCGATATCCGCGCAAAGTCCGAACAGATGAACGGCGATGATCGCCCTGGTTCTGGGACTCAGTTTGTCCTTGAGGCAGGCCGGATCCAGATTGAATGTGGCGCGATCCACATCGACGAAAACCGGGGTCGCGCCGCAGTAAAGCACGACGTTGGCCGTCGCCACCCAGGTGAATGCCGGAACAATGACTTCATCCCCGGGTCCGATCCCCATTGCCGCAAGGATCAGGTGCAGCGCCGTGGTGCAACTTGTCGCAGCCAGTGCGTGGGATGCGTTATGTCGTGCCGCAAATGCAGCCTCGAACGCCGCCACCTTGGGCCCCTGCGTCAGCCAGCCCGACATCAGCGGTTCGCGCACCGCCTGCCATTCGTCTTCGCCGGTAACCGGCAATGCTATGAAAATATTGCGCTTACTCAACGGGTAATCCCGCCGCCCTGCGGCGCTGCGCCACCGCCTCCTTGTGGCTGTTGCGCCACTCGATCAGCTTTGCAAGGCCTTCGCGCAGGGCCACTTTGGCCTTGAAACCGATCTCCGCCTCGGCCTTCTTGGGGCAGCCCACCCGATTCTTGACGAAGGTCGTGCCGCCCGGCTCGTATTGAATCTTCAGGCTGGAGCCGGTGACCTCCAGAATCATTTCGGCGAGTTCCTTGACGGTCGTCCTGACCCCCATGCCTACGTTATAGAAATTGTCCGTCGTATCCGCCTTCATGGCACAAACGTTGGCTCGGCCGCAATCAGAAACATAAATAAAATCATAGGCTTGCGAACCATCGCCATACACCACCGGGGGCAACCCACGATCGATACGATCAAGGATTTTCATGACCACGGCGATGTAGGCGCCCTGGTAATCCTGGCGTGCGCCGTAGACGTTCATGTAACGCAGTCCGACGAAATCGAAATGCTGCGGCGTACCCCGGTAGCGGTGAAAAAGCGAATGGCACATCTGCTCACCGGCAATCTTGGTGGCGCCATAGAAATTGTTGTTGTTGTGGGGGTGACTCTCCGTCATGGGTTCCTCCACGGCATCACCGTAGACCGATGCCGACGACGAATACACCAGACGCTTGATGCCGTTTTGCACGCAGGCTTCGAGCACATTGAAAGTCCCGCCGATATTCACCTCAAACGCCGAGCGTGGATAGTCCTGGCAATGCAGCAGCCACATTGCGGCGAAGTGAAAGACGCCGTCAATGCCTTTCATGGCGGCATCCAGGATGTCGCGGTGCATTAAATCACCGCCAAGCTTGAACACGTTGACACGCGGATCCTTCAGCGCCGATTCAAGGTTGCCCTCGCTGCCGCGCATGAAATTGTCGAATATGCGGATTTCGGCCACGTCTTCTTTGACCAGTTCATCGACGGTATGCGAGCCGATCAGCCCAGCGCCCCCTATGAGGAGCAGTTTCTTTCCCTTCAGTTCCATGCCATGCCTTTTCTGCCGTTCATTGGTTCTTGATTTCTTCCAGAGCCTGCCTTACCGATGACACCACGCGATCCTGCGTCAGGGCATCCATGTCCGGGTACATCGGCAGGCTGATCACCTCGGCGGCGGCCTTGTCTGCTTCCGGAAGTGGTCTGCCATCGTGAAAACCGGCGTAAGCCGGCTGACGATGGATGGATGTCGGATAGTGTACGGCAGTCGGAATGCCCGATCGCTTCAATGCCTCTGCCAACGCATCGCGTCGCGGGGTTCTGATCGTATATTGGGCATAGACGCTGGTGCGGTCAGCCGCAATCACCGGCGTCACGACGCCGCAATCCGCAAGCAAACTTGAATACCGTGCTCCCAGACTTTCCCGTTGCACGATTTCCCAATCGAATCGCTCCAACTTGGCCAGAACCACCGCGCATTGCAGCGTATCCATTCGCCCGCCAACACCAATGCGGGTGTGGTAGTAGCGCTTTCCCTGTCCATGAACGCGGATTTCCCGCATGGCATTGGCAAGACCGGCGTCGGAGGTGAAAACCGCGCCACCATCCCCATAGCATCCGAGCGGCTTGCTTGGGAAGAAACTGGTGCACCCGATGGTCGACAGATTGCAGCTTTGCCGGCCCTTGTAGCGGGCGCCCAGGCTTTGTGCGGCATCTTCCACCACTGCCAGGCCATGTTTCGCCGCTATCGCATTGATCTCATCCATGTCGGCCGTCTGACCGAACAGCGAAACCGGCAGGATCGCCTTCGTCCTCGGCGTGATTGCGGCTTCAATGCCGGATGGGTCCAGATTGAAGCTGCCGGCCTGAATGTCCACCAGCACCGGTCGGGCTCCAAGGAGAACGATCATTTCCGCCGTGGCCACGAAAGTGAATGGCGTGGTGATGACCTCATCCCCCGGACCGATGCCCAGGGCCATTAGGGAAATCAGCAGGGCCTCGGTGCCGCTGGAACAGGTGATGCAATGGGTCGCGCCGGTGAATTGCGCAAGCCTGCCTTCGAGCTCCTCCACTTCCGGACCCATGATGTATCTGCCATGGTCGAGGACCGCCTGCATCCTTGCGGCAATAGGCTCCTTCAGGGCCTCGTACTGGAGGGCGAGATCGACAAACTGGATTGCCATCAGGACCCTTCGCTCTCGCAACCCGCATCCGACAAGCGGTACCGACTGCCGCAGGCCGAACATTGGACCGAACCACTCCCGCTCAGTCTCACGCCGCAGGCGCACATCCAGCCGACCTTTCGCGCCGGATTGCCAAGCACCAGTGAATAGGCATGGACATTCCGCGTGACCACCGCGCCCGCACCCACAAAGGCGTAGGCGCCGATTTCGCTGCCGCAAACAATAGTGGCGTTGGCGCCGATGGTGGCGCCCTTGCGGACCAACGTGCGCAAATACTCATCCTTTCGGGAAACATGCCCGCGCGGATTGATGACGTTGGTGAACACCATGCTGGGCCCGCAAAACACCCCGTCTTCCAGCGTGACTGCGTCGTATATAGATACGTTGTTCTGCACCTTGACGCCGTTTCCGATCACCACGTCATTCCCGACATACACGTTTTGACCGAAGGAACAATTGTCACCGATCCGGGCGCCCGCGCAGATGTGTGACCAGTGCCAGACCTTCGTGCCTTTGCCGATAGTGGCGCCGGCATCGACAATCGCCGTCTCATGCGCGCTGTAATCCACGTCAGTATTCCAGCGGCAGCGAAACCCGCCGGCCGTCGCGCGCGGAAAGATAGATGGCAATCAGCAATTCCAGGGAGCGCAAGCCTTCGCGTCCGTCGGTATCGGGAGCCACCTTGCCGCGCAGCACCTGAACCACGTTGTCGTAATAAAGCGGGTGGCCGAAACCGTAGACAGAGGCGGTCTCGTAGCTCGCATCCCTGATGGCGTGGTCCTGCGGGTCCGACTCCTTGAACTCCCAGTGAGATATCTGATTGACCGCAATGCCGCCGACACGCGCCGTGCCGTTTTCACCGATGATGGTGATCGATCCTTCCAGGTTCTTGGGATAGGTCAGCATGGTCACGTTCATCGACCCCAGCGCCCCGGAACGCCATTTGACACTCACCACGCCGGTGTCCTCGACTTCAATATTGCGCGCCAATGTCGCGGTATAGGCCTGCAGGCTTTCCACGGGCCCCACGATCCAGTCCAGCAGATCGACGTAATGGCTGGCCTGATTCATGAATGCGCCTCCGTCGAATTCCCACGTGCCGCGCCAGGTGCCGCTGTCGTAATACGCCTGGGGACGGGTCCAGAAGACGTTGACGTTGACCATGTAGATGCGGCCGAAGCGCCCCTTGTTGACCGCGCTCTTGAGCAGTTGCAAGGTGGCGTTGCGCCGGTTCTGCTTGACCACGAACAATCGAACGCCGGCGTTGTCGCAAGCCTGGACCATGCGCTTGCCGTCTTCCCAGCGCGTTGCCATGGGTTTTTCTGTGATCACATGTTTGCCTGCGTGGGCGATGCGGATGGTCTGGTCCGCATGAAGGCCGCTGGGCGTGGCAAGAATGACGACATCGGCATCGGACTCCGCCAGCAACACATCAAGGTTCGCAAACCCGCGCGCGCCCGTGGCCGCGACCGCCGCCGCGAGCGCGGATGGATCGATATCACAAACCGCCACGAGATGCAGATCCTCCGAATGGGCTTTCAGCGCCTCAATGTGGTTTTTTGAAATGCGACCACATCCCACAAGCGCACAACGAACCCTGCGGCCCTCAATCACACTCTTTTCAACATCTGCCATTATTCAATGCCTTTGCGAGCGCGTGCCCAACAGGTATCGGATCGCAGATCCGCCCGCGGTCAACTGCCATCGGGATTTTTCTTCATTCCGCCGAGGCGCAAAGCCTAACAGAAACCACACATCCCGGAACACGATTGGCCGTCGGATTTTCTCCACCGGTTACCATCCGCTTATTCTTGTGGTGAGCGTCCCTTTTTGCGCGATTTCCAGCCCGTTCGGGCGGCCGTCCCTTGCACCCGACGGAAGTTATAATTGCCCGCGAAATTTCTGCCGTCCGCCAGTTCCTCAGGAAGGAAAATATGATGATCCGCAATATTGCAGCCCCTCTCGCCCTGGCTTTGGCCGCGGCATTCGCTTCCAACGTGCAAGCCGCCGATCGGGTCAAAGTCGGCCTGATCTCCACACTGTCCGGCCCCGCCGGCGCGCTGGGCGTGGACATGCGCGACGGGTTCAACCTGGCGCTCAAACATCTGGGCGGCAAACTGGGAGGTCTGAACGCGGAGATCACCGCCAGCGACGATCAGTTCAATCCGGATACCGGAAAGCAGATTGTCGATCGATTCGTCAAGCGGGATCGCGTGGATTTCGTGACCGGGATCATCTACTCGAACATTTTGCTCGCAGCCGCACCAACTGCATTTGAGTCCAAGACGCCCTATGTCAGCGCCAATGCCGGCCCTTCCCAGTACGCAGGCAAAGGCTGCAGCCCGTATTTCGTTTCCGCAGCCTGGCAGAACGATGCTTTTCATGAAGCCGCCGGCCAGCACGCGACCTCCAAAGGCATCAATAACGTCTACCTGATGGCGCCCAACTACCCGGCCGGACAGGACGCACTCACCGGATTCAAACGCTTTTACAAGGGCAAGATCGCCGATGAGGTGTACGTCAAACTGGGGCAACTGGATTTTGCCGCGGAGCTGGCTCAGCTGCGAGCAGCGAAACCTGAGGCGGTCTATGTGTTCTTCCCGGGTGGCATGGGCATCAACTTCATCAAGCAGTTTGTCGCGGCCGGATTGTCCAAGGATGTCACTCTCGTCCTGCCGGGATTTTCAGCCGATCAGGACATCATTCCCGCTGTCGGGGAACCGATGCTGGGTTTGATGAATACCGCTCATTGGGCGCCGGATCTGGATAATGCGGAGAACAAGCGGTTCGTCGCGGATTTCGAAACGGATTTCAAACGAATCCCTTCAGTTTATGCCGCACAGGGGTACGACACTGCCATGTTGATAGACGCTGCGGTACGGGCGGTCAAGGGCAAAGTGGAAGACCGGGAAGCGGTCATGAAAGCACTGAAATCGGTAAAAGCCAGGTCCGTGCGCGGCGCATATCGAATCAACAACAACGGATTTCCGGTACAGAACTATTACCTCAGGGTCATCGGCAAGGATGCAAAAGGCCGGATCATCAACAAGACCATCGGCACCATTTTTACAGCCCATGCCGATGCGTACGCCAAGGAATGCCCGTTGAAATAGTTGTCCGACAGGACATTGCAAAGGGGTGATTGGTCACCCCTTTGTATTTTCCGGGTCGAATTCATGTCCGGCATCCTTCTCCTCGAACAATCGCTTAACGGCCTGCAATTCGGCCTGATGCTGTTCCTGCTCGCAGCCGGCCTCACGCTGGTGTTCGGCATCATGGACATGATCAACCTTGCGCATGGGTCGCTCTATATGATCGGCGCCTACCTGATGGCCACATTGGCGCAGGCAACCGGCTCTTTTTTGCTGGCACTGCCACTCGCCATCGTTGCCACCGGGATCATCGGCGTCGCGCTCGAAATTTCGGTCCTGCGACGGCTCTACCAGCGCGACCACCTGTCGCAGGTTCTCGCCACCTTCGCGCTGATCCTGATTGCCAACGAAGGCGTGCGCATGATCTGGGGCTCGCAACCGATGATGCTGGCGACACCGGCCGCGCTTTCGGGTCCCGTTCAGCTGCTCCCCGGCCTGGCCTATCCCTCCTACCGGCTGCTGGTGATCGGCGTGGGTCTGGCGGTTGCGCTCCTCCTCTACATTCTGGTCACGAAAACCCGCACCGGCATGTTGGTGCGGGCGGGGGCCTCGAACAGGGAAATGGCCACGGCCATGGGCGTCGACATCCGGAAGTTGTTCACAGTGGTATTTGGTGTCGGCGCGATGCTTTGCGCCCTTGCGGGCGCATTGCTCGGCCCGCTGCTCGCGGTTCAGACCGGCATGGGAGAGGAAATCCTTATCCTCGCCTTCGTCGTGATAGTCGTTGGCGGCATCGGCTCCATCCGTGGCGCGCTGGTCGGCGCGCTGCTGGTGGGCATGGTCGACACCATCGGCCGCGCCTTCCTGCCAATGCTGTTTCGCGAGATTCTTCCACCGCAATACGCCGCAGGCCTCGGACCGGGCCTCGCATCCATTCTCATCTACCTGCTCATGGCCGTCGTGCTTTTCTGGAAGCCGCAGGGTCTGTTTCCGGCGAGGGGATAGCGGCGTGGTCAATTTCCGCATGGAATTCCGACGGAGCATGCCCCGATGAATCAACGCGGCATTGCCGTTGCCGGGATCCTGTTCCTTGTCGTACTACCGCTCGCCCTGCAGGCACTCGATCAGGCCTTCTACGTCGGCTTCGCGGCAAGGCTGCTCATCTACGCCATCGCCGCCTCCAGCCTCAACCTGATTCTGGGCAATGGCGGAATGCTCTCGTTCGGCCATGCAGCCTTCATCGGTGCGGGCGCCTATACCGTCGCCATCATGGCCTCGGAAGGCGTCTCTAACGCCTGGATCAGCTGGCCCCTGGCGATGCTGGTTGCCGCCGGCACCGCCCTCATTATCGGGGCGATCTCGCTTCGCACCCGTGGTGTCTACTTCATCATGATCACACTCGCCTTCGCACAGATGATTTACTACATTCTTGTGTCGTTCAAGGCCTATGGCGGCGATGACGGCCTGAATCTGACAACCCGTTCGGGTATTGGTCTAGGCCTGGATCTCAAGGATGATCTCACCTGGTATTACCTGTGCCTCGTAATCCTGGTCGCAGTGCTCTTTTTGCTCAATCGCATGATCGGAGCGCGTTTCGGTCGCGCGCTGGACGCCATCCGCGAAAACGAGATTCGCATGGAGGCGATAGGCTTCGCCGTCTACCGTCACAAGCTCATCGCCTTTGTCATCGCCGGCGCCATCGCCGGACTTGCCGGCGCACTGCTTGCCAATCAAAGCGGGTTTGTGAGCCCCAAGCTGATGCACTGGACGCAATCCGGCATGCTGATGGTCATGGTGATTGTCGGCGGCGTCGGGCATCGCTATGCGGGCCTGATCGGGGCTGTGGTGCTCCTCGGGATGGAGGAATTGATTGCCGAATTCACGATGTATTCGCAATTCGGCGTGGGCATTGTGCTTTTGGGCATCGT
>CAIUKQ010000371.1 GCA_903899705.1 uncultured beta proteobacterium | reverse complement strand
TCGGGATATAAAGGCGGCCACGTTGACCATGAAAGGCCGTTTATGAGAATCCAACTTTGGCATGTCCTTGCAATACTTGTCGCGCTGCCAGCTGTTCATCAGGCGGCAGCGCAGGCCTATCCCGTCAAGCCTGTTCGCATCATCGAAGCCGGCGGCGTGGGCGGACCTCCGGACATCATGGCCCGTGGGATAGCGGACGGAATCTCAAAAACCTTCGGCCAGCCGGTCGTGGTTGAAAACCGGGTCGGCGCCAATGGCATCGTCGGTACCGATGCCTGCGCAAAGGCCGCGGCAGATGGCTATACGTTGTGCCTCTTGAGCAACAGCTATCTTTCGATGAATCCGTATTTGTATGCGAAGCTGCCCTATGACCCGGTGCGCGACATCGGTCCGGTGATCAACATCGGATTTGTCGGCGGAATGATCGTTGCGCACCCGTCTGTGCCGGCGAATTCCGTGCGCGAACTGGTGGAAATGGCCAAGTCCAAACCCGGCGCACTCAACTGGGCGTCCTGGGGCACCGGCAGTTTTGCGCATCTGACTCTGGCCCTGCTGGAGACCGGTACAGGCACCTCGTTCAATCATGTGCCCTACAAGGCGCCGGGGCTTGCCGTGCAGGGTGTGGTGGCGGGGGAGGCAAGCCTCACCCAGAACAATCCGCGTGTGATGGCGCCGTTGATCAAAGCCGGAAAACTCAAACCCATCGGTGTGGTCGGCCCAAAGCGATTTGCCATCCTCCCCGATGTGCCCACGTTCGCGGAACAGGGCTACGACCTGGATTTCCTGCGTGGCAGCTTCGGCGTGTACGCGCCCTCGGCAATGCCCCGCGCCATCGTCATGCAATGGAATCAGGAAGTGAACAAGCTGATGTCGGAACCTGCGTTCCTGGAGAAATTCGTCACCGGCCTCGGTCTCGACCCGGCCGGCGGAACGCCGGAGGATTTTGCGGCGTTTCTGAAGGCCGACCGCAATACCGCGGCACGAGTGGCGAAGGCGGCAAATCTGCAGGCACAGTAGCCCGCATAGGTAGGGAAGATACGAGGGGCCCGGTTATGCAAATTCGGGCCTCTTTTTTTTTGCCTTAGCCAATAGGCCCGAGAAAAGTCTCCCCGCAATACACGTCGCTGACCGCATCCAGCAATTCCGGCCAGTGATCGTTATCGACATGGGGTCGTTGCGATGCCGGCTGCGGTTTTCCATCCCAGCCAATCTGCTCCATATAGCTGTAGAGTTGCATCGCGTGGCCTTCGGCATCGATGGCAAGCGCCGAGTGGCCCATGCCGGGGAACAGTTCGGAAGGCAGGTACTTGATGGTGACGCCCTCCTTGCCCAGAAACGATATGGCATCGCGCACCTGGCGATAGCTGCCCAGCTGCAGCCCGAAAGCCATGAGGGTTGTGTGATCCGAGAGGCCCAGTTCGCCGCGCAGCGCGCGCGGGTAGAGCGCCATGGAATGGTGTTCGGTGTTGGTGCGAAGGAACACACAGCGATGTCCCTTCCACAAAATTTCCTCGGTGACGGTGAGCCCGAGCGTATCGCGATAAAAGGCGAGCTCGCGGCTCAGGTCATCGTAGAAAAGCCGAACCGGCCCGATGCGTTCCACCTTGAACGGGCGGCGCAGCAAAACACCGCCCACATCGTATTTCGCCTCGCCGAGGTTGAAGTCGCGGTAGCCGGAGTAGATGTCCACGCCGCGCTCCAATGCGTCCGCCACCTCCTGGGCCTCGGATATGTGCGGCAGATCCGGCGCGCGCTCGTAGCGGCGCTGGTGGGCCACCTTGGGTTTGGACAGACCATCCCAGCCGAGTTGCTCGATGCCGTAGTACAGCTCGTTGATGTGGTGATTCGGTCCGACCGGGTAGGTATGCCAGTTGGAGCCGGGATTGTCGCGGCCGCTGCGGTAGATGTGCTGCTGGTTCGAGGACAGCCAGTTAAAACCGTCGACCACTTCGCGCAGGCTGCCCACCTGCCAGGTGATCTGGTTGATGGTCACGTCCGGGGGCGTTCCCGCGCGGTTGGGCCGTGCGCGTACCGCGCGCTCGGGAAACAGGACGAAGGAATGGTGGTCGGTGCCATGGTGCATGAAATAGCCGTTGGCCTCTCCGACTTTCTCAACCGAGGTGTGCTCGTCGCGGTTCAGGTTGATCGGGTCGGATATGGAAAACCCGAGGAGGTCTCGGTAGAAATGCAACGCCTTCTGCATGTCCATGACGTTGACGCCGAAGTGACCGAGACGGCGAATCTTGAAGGGGCGCTCAAGGCGTACGCCGCCGACGTCAAATCCGGCCTGGATGCGGGGATCGTTCATGGTTTGTCCTCAATGGGGAGATAAGGGAAATCATAGCCGAACGGCGGCCGGCAACCAAGGGCAACCATGGTGCGGAGACGGGCTCGTGTCACAATATGCCTTCAAACCCGTCCCTGCGAGAAAACATGCCTGAAAGCAAGATTGCAGCCCCCGATGCGGCGGCGCAACGCGGTTACGCGGACCTTCATGAACACGTCGAGGCCCTGAAGAAACGCGGATTGCTGGTCACCGTCGACCGTCCGATTGACAAGGATGCGGAGCTGCATCCGCTGGTTCGCTGGCAGTTTGTGGGCGGGGTGCGGGAAGCGCAACGAAAGGCCTTTCTATTTACCAATGTCATCGACGGGCGCGGCAGGAAGTATCCCCACCCGGTGCTGGTGTGCGCGATTGCCTCGAACCGTGAGATTTATTCGATAGGCATGGGCGTGTCGGTGGAAAAGATCGGCGAGCGCTGGGACCATGCGATGGCGAATCCGGTTGCGCCGCGGCTGGTGGATAAAGCCGTCTGCCATGAGGTGATCATTGAGGGTGACGCGCTAAAGGGAGAAGGTCACGGCATGGATGCCTTCCCCATTCCCGTGTCCACGCCGGGTTTCGATTCCGCCCCCACGCTTACCGCCACAAATGTCATCACGCGCGACCCCGAGACCGGCGTGCAGAACATGGGCACCTACCGAGCGGCCCTGAAGGCACCCGACCGTCTGGTGGTGCGCATGGCGACGCGCGCGGGCGGGGCGGGGGGCTATGTGCATTATCAGAAGTGCCAGAAGCTGGGAATCAAGCGCATGCCTTGCGCAATAGTCCTTGGCTGCCCGCCGCTGGTGGCCTTTGTCGGGCCGCAGAAGATGCCGGTGGGCGTGGACGAATTCACCATTGCCGGCGGCCTTGCCGGCGCGCCAATCAACGTGGTGAAGGCGCACAGCCTGGACCTGCTGGTACCGGCTGAATCCGAGATCGTGATCGAAGGCTATATAGACACGGAATACTGCGAGCCCGAAGCGCCCTTTGGCGAATCGCACGGGCATGTGTCGCTGGAGGAGTACAACATGCCGATGCAGATCACCGCGATCACGCATCGCCGCAATCCCATGATTGCCTCCTACATCAGCCAGGTGACGCCCTCGGAATCCAGCCTCATCAAGCGCGTCGCCTATGAACCGCTGTTTCTCGCCCACCTGCGCGAGGCCCTTGGCATTCGCGGCGTGAAGAAGGTGTCCTTCCACGAACCGCTGACGGGCCTTCGCCGCATCATCATGATTACCCTGGAAAAGGGCGTGCCCCGGGCGGAAGTGTGGCGCGCGCTCTACGGCGCCATGAGCTTCAAGAGCGACACCGGCAAGATGTGCATTGCGGTCAACGAGGATATCGATCCCGACAATGCCGATGCGCTGATGTGGGCCATCTCCTATCGGACCAACCCGGCACGCGACATCAAGGTCGTCGAACCGCGCGGTCTTGGCCACGGCCCGAGCCGCGAACACGGCGAGGCCGAGGATTCGGCCCTGCTGATTGACGCCACCATGAAGGAAGACATGCCGCCGCTCGCGCTTCCCAAGAAGGAGTACATGGAACGCGCGAAACAGTTGTGGGATGAAATGCGGGAGGAATTGAAGCTGCCCGCACTCAACCCGCAGGCGCCGTGGCATGGCTATTCATTGGGTGACTGGCTGCCGCAATGGGATGAGGCTGCACTTCGCGCAGTGCAGGGCAACTATCTCGAGAACGGGCGCATCAGCGAGAAGTTGCGCAAGAAAGGCGTGAAACCGGAAACCAAGTATCGTCCGGGATGAGTTCTGTAACTAATTGATTCTAATAGGAAAAATGACCATGGTCCAAGGCTCATCCCTGCGGATGTCATCTGTCGCGCTGCTGGTCTTCACAGCGTGTGCAGGGTCCGTGCTGGCGCAGACCTATCCCGCAAAACCCATTCGCATCATCGTGCCGCAAAGTGCGGGCGGGTCGACCGATCTCGTGGCGCGTCCCCTGGCCAAGGTGCTGGGCGAAACGATGGGGACTTCTTTTGTTGTGGAGAACCGTCCCGGAGCGGGCAGCATCATCGGCAGCGATGCCGTGGCCAAGGCGCCACCGGACGGCTACACGCTGCTGATGGTGGCCGCGTCGTTCTCCATCAATCCGAGCATTTACCAGAAGCTGCCCTTCGATGCGGTGGCCGATTTTTCACCGGTCACCCAGGTGTCGGCGTTCCCGAACATCCTCGTGGTGCAGAGTTCCTCGCCCATCAAGACCGTCCAGGAGTTCCTGACAACGGTGAGGGCGCAGCCCGGCAAATTCAATTACGGTTCGAGCGGCATCGGCACCGGCACGCACCTGTCGATGGAAATGATGAAGTACATGGCGAAGCTCGATATGGTTCATGTGCCTTACAAGGGCGGCGCACCGGCCGTCAACGCGCTGCTCGGCGGGCAGGTGCAGATGAACCTTGCAACCATTTCCACCGCGCTGCCGCATGTGAAATCCGGTGCGCTTCGCGCGCTGGCCGTGAGCACGGGGCAGCGTTGGCCCTCGACGCCCGACCTGCCGACGCTGGCCGAAGCCGGATTGAAAGGCTATGACTACGCCTCGTGGGTGGGCATGTTCGCGCCCGCAAAAACACCCGCTGCCATCGTCAACCGCCTGTGGAATGAATCGGCCAAGGCGGCACGCAGTGCCGAAATCAAGACGGTGCTTGCGCAGGAAGCGGCCGAGCCCATCGGCAATTCTCCCGAACAGTTCGCGGCGATTGTCGAGCGCGAAATCGCCACCTGGAAAAAAGTGGTCGAGGCAGCGGGCATCAAGCCCGAGTGAAGTGAGCTGATTTGGCACGCAAGGAATCCCTGTTTGACGTACTGAAGCGCAAGCCCTGGTGGCTGAGCCTTCTCATTTCCATCAGTATCGCCTCGGCGCTTCAGGCTTTTCTGCCGCTGGCGTTCGCGCTGTTTGCCGCATTGCCGTTTCTGGTCATTGCCATTTACGTCGCCTGGCGACAGCGCGGCATACCGGGCGAGGCGAAGACCGCGCAGGTGCTTGATCTGCTGAAGACCCTGGGGCGCGAAGAATTTGAGGCCGTCGTGGAGGACGCGTTCAGCCGCGACGGTTATGCGGTCTCCAAGCATGAGGGCGCAGCCGCCGATCTTGAAATCCGCAAGGGCGGGCGCACAAGCCTCGTGCTGCTGAGGCGCTGGAAGACCGCGCAGAACGGCATCGGCCAGTTACGTGAGCTCCATGATGCGGTGACCACGGCCGGTGCCAGCGGCGGCGTGTTCATCGCGACCGGCGAGATCAGCGACACCGCCCGACAGTTCGCCGGCACTCACGCCATTGAAATCGGAGAAGACGCGGGGCTCGCGAAGTTGCTTGCCCGATCCCTCAAGCAGCGCGGAAAATAGCGGGCAAACGCACCGGCCTTCCGGCCGTTGCGAATCGAAGGAGCAGACATGCTGCAACGCGTTCATGTGATCGTCGCATCCCTGGCTCTGCTGTCGCTGCCGGCCCTGTCCCAGGGCTATCCCTCGAAGCCGATACAGATCATCAGCGGAACGGGCCTGGGGAATCCGGGCGACGTGACGCTTCGCGCCATTGCGCCGAAAATGACCGAGGCGCTCGGACAGCCCGTGGTGGTGGAGACACGGGCAGGGGCGAGCGGCGCGATCGCCACGGTTGCCGTGGCCCGCTCGCCCGCAGATGGCTATACGCTGCTGTACGGAACATCCATCGTCGCCACGGCGAAGTACCTCATCAAGAACCCGCCCTATGACACACAGCGCGACCTGACACCCATCAGCTTCGTGGCAAGCGTGCCCAGCGTGATTGCCATCACGCCCTCGCTGCCGGTGAATTCGGTGAAGGAGTTGATCGACTTCGCGAAGAAGAATCCCGGGAAACTCTCCTATGCCCACACCGGCGCGGGCCTCGCGCTTCACCTGATCGGCGAATCCTTCAACCAGACCGCGGGCGTTGACCTGCTGGCCGTGCCCTACAAGGCGAGCGGATCGACCCTGGTGGGTGATTTTCTGGCGGGGCGTGTGCACGTGTATTTCGCCGCGCTGGGCAGCGTGCGGCCTCATTTGGGACCTGGCAAGGTCAAGCTGATCGGCGTGATCAATTCAAGCCGAATCAAACAATTGCCGGACGTGCCCACCCTCAACGAGACGCTGCCGGATTACTACAACATCGCCGCATGGTTCGGGTTTCTCGGGCCGGCCGGGTTGCCGCAACCCATTGCGGAACGCATTGCCCTTGAAACAAGGAAGGCACTGGACGATCCGAAAATCGCGGCACAGGTGGAGGCCTTCGGCGTGTTCATCGTGGCCAGCAAACCGGATGAATTCGCCAACATCATCCGGCGCGAGTCCGAGGTGATGGGCAAGCTGATCAAATCTTTGGGGATCGTGCCGGAATAACGGCTGCGCAATAAACGATCCAATGCCGCAACCTCATTGAACACCTTCTTCAAGGGTCGGCCAGCTTATCCATCATCATGTGGTAACACGGCTCGCAAATTCCGTGGCTTACATGAGGAACGAGTGAACTCTCGAAAAGATGCGACGCTACGATGGCTGCCTCCCCCTCCAACCAGTTATCGGGAACTTTGATCTATTTGAACCAACCGCACGCTCCAAAAATTCGTCGGAGCGGGCCGCCTCGTTGTCCAGGAGGGACTGATAGGGGCGACCCGTTTGCTCCTTGGTGCGGACGCGAAACTCGACTGTCTGATTGTCGCCGGAGGCAATCTCCATCTGCATCAGTCGCCGCCAGGTGGGTGAATCACACCGGAAATCAATCCTGATCAGACTCCCATCCCGGACTCTTTTCAAGATTTCGCGGTATAGCTCCCGCGTAGGCACGTCCACTATGAAATCCCATAAAGAGCGATTCAGCACGGCGGCTGAAGCGACGTTCAAACTGGAATTGGTGACCGCGAACTCGTCGTAGTCCCTGTTCGAAAAGCAGATTGTGTCTTCGTCATCTACCTGGTGGGCGATCACATGGGGAGTTGGCATGCCGATGTCGTTTGTCATATCTTGTCTTTGCAGGCCTTTGCGGATCGCAATCAACAGCGACGCACCTTCGCGTTTGTCGGAAAGTCAGTCCATTGCTCATGTGTCGAAACTGTTCGCCCAGCGCTGTTTTCCGTGGCCGTCGTTGAAAGGGGCCGAACGGACTATTTCCCGCGCTTCAATTCGCGGACTAAGCTCCCCCCCAATACCCCATGGAGAGCGACATGTTCTTAAAGAGTTTTGTTACCAGATCGGTTCTTCTGACTTTTGGAATTGTGCCTGCGGTCGCGTCTGCTGGTGTCATCGGCATTCTTGGCAACTTCGACGTTATTAATGATACCGGTAAAACTGCGTATGGCTTTGAAATCGATCTGCAGGGTTTGCACGCATCGGACGTAACCGATGTCTTTGGCGGGCCGGGGCGCGGGTTTCCGACCGGTCGCGGTTTCGGCATCGGGAGTGTGGAGCGATATGGCGCACCGTCCATTCTAGAATACGGAAACGGCGCTATCTTCGGCACGAAGGTGACCTATTTCGCGACCTTTGCAGCTGGCGTCTGGGACTACACCACACCTTCCACCCAGGCGGTCGGGCATTTCGCGACACCGGGAGACAACTGCTGGTCCGGCGGCGGTCTCAGCTATGGCGCGAATACGCCCTGCGATCACTTCGGTGTTGGCACCCGGGCCAACGCAACGAAGACGAGCTATAGCTGGCTTTACGGGGATTCTGCCGGCAACCTCACAAATACCGGGGGTGCCGTCAGCCTTCCAGCTCCGGCCTGGTCTGTGATTCCCTCGCCGCCCCCGGCACCAGGCCTGCCGCCCGCGCCCCCCCTTGTGGTTGCTCAGATCCAGGCGCCCGTACCGGTGCAGGACAAGCCGGAGCCCCAGTGGGGGGAAGCGATCTGGGTCAAGGTGTTCACGACGGAATTGGACAAGGCGGTAGCGCTGGAGGAATTGGTCGTTGGTAATCCGAAGGTTCAGCAGGCGACAACTGAAACCGAGTGGCAATTGTTGCAGAAGGATCCAGGGAACCCGCTTAGCGGTCAATTGGAGAGTGGGTATGGAGCTCCCGTCGGGCCGAATGCCGCATCGATTCTTCGCCGTTACGAGTTTTACCGGTTTGGCGGTACTTATGACCCAACGGACCATCACGCCGTTTTTGCAGACCCTCTATCCACCGACTCTAATGCAGTTGGCGACGATATTGGCAACTACATTGGGGCTCAGAATGCCGGATTGAATCTCGACATGGCAGTGCCTGTGCCGGAACCTGAAACCTACGCCATGTTGTTGGTAGGCCTTGCAATGCTGGGTGTGGGGGCGCGTCGCAGGAAGCAGCAGCCAATATCGGCTTGATTTACGGGGCATCGGCCATCGCCAGAAAGTGTACCGGGATGGGTGGAGGCGGGGGATGGAATTTAACCACCGTAGGTAGGTTTGCAGGCCACGGCATAGCACTCTGCCCACCCCGCCATCGTCTCTATATCGGTTCGGAGTTCAGGATTTCTAGACCTCGGATTTCAATACGTCGTTGCGCCCGGGGCTTTGATCGCTGCCAATCGTTTGTATGCGGAAAATTTGTAGCAGGGTTGCCTTTTTTTCGACCGAACCGCCTAGCGGGACTGCTTCTGATGACCAGCCCCGGCGGCCCGTTGCCCCCGCTTCTGTGGGGAGGCGGTAGCGGATTGCGCCGCCTGTAATTCGCGTTCCAGCCTGACGCCTTCTTCCTTCAGGTAGTCAAAGAACGTTCGTGCGACGATCGACAGTTCCTTGCCCTTG
The DNA here is from genome assembly GCA_903899705.1 of uncultured beta proteobacterium. Lineage (GTDB taxonomy): Bacteria > Pseudomonadota > Gammaproteobacteria > Burkholderiales > SG8-39 > 2-02-FULL-62-17. Next base: position 210 of record CAIUKQ010000371.1, on the reverse strand, counting down.
CGGTGCACGATATACCAGGAGCGGCGAATCGGCAGCCCTTCGATATCGAGCAGCACCAGCTCCTTGCGTGCCAGTTCGCTTTTCAACGCATGCAGCGACAGCAGCGACAGGCCAAGGCCGCCGGCCACGGCCTGCTTGATGGCCTCATTGCTGCCGAGTTCCATGCGGACCTTGAGTTTCACACCATGCGACTTGAGAAAATGTTCGGCC
>CAIUKQ010000370.1 GCA_903899705.1 uncultured beta proteobacterium | reverse complement strand
CTTGCAGCAGCATAATTGGCCAGACAACGTTCGCGAACTCCTATTTACTGTTCGCACGGCGTTCATCGAAGAGGGCGATTCGCTAGAGCTTTCATCCCTGCAGAAGCGTTTGCCCCATTCAACGGCGTCCGCCGCACCCCCCAACACTCTGGCGTTCAGCATTGGAACACCGCTCGAAACAATTGAGCGCGCTCATCTCCTTGCGGTTCTCAAACAATGCCACGGAAACAAAAGAGAAACCGCGAAGGTTCTTGGTCTGTCCTTAAAGACAATCTACAACCGAGTCAATGCATATAAAGGCAAACGTCGTGATCGGCATACGGCAGTTCACACTCACAGCACGCATGATTGCTTACATTTAGCGACAATTCCGGTGCAGCGCAATGGGCGGGAAGAACCACAGGGCTGTTGACGCCGAACGAATATTGACCACCTGTGCCGATTGAATTTTGACCAGGGGCTTTTGCTGACCTGACGACGGCCAACTGTGGATAACTATATCTGTTTTCGGGTTCCGTCACTCCTTTTTATCAATTCTGAAGGCCACCTGCGACGATAGTCGCAGTAGTTTTCAGGCGTTATTGGCTCAGAACGGTTCTGGCTCGGGTTCCACAATTGTGCCCAGCCCCTCTGTGGGGCTCGCTTTTCTGCTTTGTTCCCGCGCTTTGATCTGCCTCTTGGCCTGTTTAGTGCTGTGCAGAAATCGATAAGATTGGTTTCCCGTCTCAACGATGTGGCAGTGGTGGGTCAGCCGGTCAAGGAGCGCCGTGGTCATCTTGGCGTCACCAAACACGCTCGACCACTCGGCAAACGTCAGATTCGTTGTGATCAGCACGCTGGTATGTTCATAGAGCTTTGATAAGAGATGAAAGAGCAAGGCACCGCCGACCTGGCTAAATGGTAGATAGCCCAATTCGTCGAGCACGACCAAGTCTAGCCGGGACAGACTGAGGGCGATGCGGCCGGCCTTTCCCATTAATTTCTCGTGTTCCAGTGCGTTGACAAGGTCGACGGTGGAATAAAACCGCACTTTTTTACTGTGCTGTGTCACCCCCGACACGCTCAGCGCAGTGGCAAGGTGCGTCTTGCCAGTACCCGGACCACCGATCAACACCACGTTTTGTGCGGCCTCGGTAAAGGACAGATCGGAGAGCTTGTTGATCAACGCCTTATCGACAGGCGATGCCGCAAAGTCAAAGCCCGCAAGATCGCGGTGCAGCGGGAACCTGGCGGACTTCATCTGGTGTGAGATTGAGCGCATCGCGCGATTGGTATCCTCCGCTTCAAGAAGGTGTTCGAGTAGCCATTGCGAACTATCTATACGCGTTGTCACGCCGTTCTCTATGAGTTCTCCCCACGCAACCACCATGCCGTGCAGACGTAACGATTTCAGATTTGTTGTGATATCAGATTGCATTATTGGTCTCCGTTTCCTGTTGGATTTCGCGCAACTGGTCATAGCGCGCGGTGTCAGCCCTTGGCGCTTCTTTGAGCTGCAGATCGGTTTCTGCGGGTGGCGGCGCTGGCGGGCTATTCAGGCGTGCCAGCACGTTCTCGACATGTTCGATGCTTACCTGACCGCTCGGCGTGACGTCTTCGAGTGCGATGGCGACCGCCACAAGCACCGCCTCAAGCCCCGCGCGCGGCACAACGGACAATATATCGGCCATCACGCGGTCACCTCCCGGATAGCGCATAAGCGACTGTCGCAGTTGCAGCAATACAGGCGGCATATCTAGGAACGGCGCCCCGTTTCTCAGCGCGCCGGGCTTGCGCTGGATCAGCTCGATATAGTGCTGCCAGTCATACGCCGTCTTGCCTTGGTTCGATAGGCGATCGTGGCGCGCCACAATCGCATCACCAGCTACCACCATAATCTGGCTGGGATAAAGACGTGTGCTCACGCTCTTGTTGGCCCATTCGCAAGGCACCGAGTAACGATTGCGTGCCACCCGCACCAAGCACGTGCTGCTCACCCGCGAAGACGCCTCTACATAGCCATCGAACGGCTCTGGCATCGGCATCAGGTGATCACGCTCGATTTCCAGCATGTCCGCAACCGTCAACTCGGGGTGATCGGGATGCGCTGTTTCCGCCCACACAGCCCGGCAACGGTGCGCGAGCCACGTGTTCACCTCGATAAATGTACCAAACCGCTGTTGACTCGCCTCAATCCAAATCCGCCTGCGGCTGTCCTGAACATTCTTCTCGACGATGCCTTTCTCCCAGCCAGAGGCTACGTTGCAGAAATCGGCATCAAACAGGTAATGGCTGCACAGGGCCTTAAAGCGAGCGTTGACCGCGCGCTCTTTGCCTTTCTTCACATTGTCGACCGCGGTCTTCATGTTGTCATAGACCCCGCGACGAGCTACGCCACCCAAAGCTGCAAAAGACCGTGTATGTGCGTCAAAGAGCATTTCGTGGGTTTGCGTCGGGTAGGCCACCAGCCAGAATGCGCGACTGGCGCACAGCTTCATGTGCGAAACCTGCGCTTTATAAAACAGCCCACCCACCAACAAGCCTTCTTCACTCCAGTCGAATTGGAAGGCCTCACCGTTCTCAAAGAAAAGCGGCACAAAGGCCTTGGGTGCCTTCCCGCCCTGTTCGCGCCAGGCGCGAACGAAGTCGGTCACCGCGCTATAGCCGCCCCGATAACCTTGCGCGGTGATTTGCACAAACAGCGCACGTGCCGTGCGTCGGCCATCCTTGTGCCGCAGTTGATCGGCCTTGAGTGCCTGCAACAAGATCGCCTCAAAGGAGGAAATCTTGCGTAAATCCTTCCCGCGCAGATACTTCGGCGTCGCTGATCCCGACGCCTTCAGCCACTTCTTGATGGTGTTGCGCGCCAAACCAGTGCGCTTTGCTATCTCGCTAATCGAAATCCTGTCGCGCATCCTCATGCGCCTAACCTTGCCCAACATGTCCATTGTGATCACCTCGGCTCCCTGCTTAAAAAGTAAGCAGGTCGATTGAACACCCTGGTCAATTTTGGTTCGGCACAACCCTCACAAACTGGTCAATTTTCATTCGGCCGCAACACCATACACATCATGACTTCCGAAATCGGCGGCAGTAACGATATCGTGGCGCGGCTCCTTGCGCAGGGAATCGCTGGCCCGTTGGGCCAGCCCGTCATCGTAGACAACCGCGGCAGCAAATTGATTGGACCATTGGGGGCGAAAGCAGCGCCAGATGGCTATACCCTGGTGATCGGCTCCAGCACCTTTATCCTGGGTCCGCTGCTGCAGAAGGAAGCCTATGATCCGGTCAGAGATTTTACTCCGATCACGATTGCAGCCCGGGCGCCCAATGTGCTCATCGTGCATCCGTCGCTGCCGGTGAAGTCGGTCAAGGATTTGATCGCCTTGGCCAAAGCCCGGCCGGGAGAACTTAACTACGCGTCCGCCGGAACCGGTTCTGCCGCTCATCTCGCGGGGGAGTTGTTCAATTCCGTGGCCAACGTCAAGACCGTGCGCATCAACTACAAGGGCACGGGGCCTGCGCTGATCGCCATCGTCGCCGGCGAGGTACACGTGATGGTCGCGACTGGGGGTGCGCTGGTCCCGAATATCCAGTCAGGAAGAGTCCGTGCGCTCGCCGTCACTACCCCCGAGCCGTCGGCGCTGTTCCCCGGCCTGCCGGCTGTAGCCGAGACCCTGCCGGGTTATGAAATCACGATCATGGGAGGCGTGCTGGCGCCGGCCGGCACGCCTGCGCCCATCATCAATCGCCTCAACCAGGAAATGGTGCGGGTGCTCAATCAACCGGACGTCAGGGACAAGCTGTTCAAGACCGGCGTCGAAACCGGCGGCATCTCGCCGGAGGCATTTGGCAACATGATCAAATCCGAAATAGCACGCATGGGCAAGGTCATCAAGGACGCCGGCATTCGCGAGGACTGATGCGCATGCAGGCGCACCACACTCCAGCTGCAAGCAGCACCATTGATTCGGCGCCGTTCATAGAGCACTTTGCGAGTTAGCGGTTCGCGCGAGCGCTCAACCACAGGAGGTTCAATTGCAGCAGTTGCAGCTCAAAGGAAAAACGGCGCTGATTTCAGGGGCCGGGCGTAACATCGGCAAGGAGATAGCGCTGACATTTGCGCGCGAAGGCGCGGATCTCATCCTGGTGGCCAGAAAAGCGGGCGCTGAACTGAATCAAACAGCCAAGGAGTGCGAAAGCCAGGGTGTGCACGCGCTTGCGCTGCTCGCGGATGTCGCCAACCCAGAGGAGGTCAGACGTTCAGTGCAGCAGGGCCTGGACCGGTTTGGCAAAATCGATGTGCTCGTAAACGTAGTGGGGCTGCGGCCTCACAAACCCTTTTTGAGCATAGACTACGATGAGTGGCAGTCGGTCTTCGATGTCAACTGCCACTCCCTGTTCCACCTGGCCCAGGCGGTCATTCCCGGAATGATGGAACGCACAAGAGGCAGCATCGTTGCATTGGGCGGCTTGTCTGCAATCCGCCCTTCGAATCTGGGCGCCGCCGTCACAGCGTCCAAGCATGGCGAGTTTGGCCTGATCAAATCACTGGCGCTGGAGTTTGGACAGTACGGCATTCGGGCTAATATGGTCAACCCCGGGCTGACCAACATCGAACGGCGCAACCTGGAATGGTACAGCGATGTGGGCAACCCCAGCCGCCCGCCTGAGGTGGAAAAAATCGCGATAAAACGAATCGCTGAGCCGCATGAAATAGCCAATGTCGTGCTGTTCCTGGCTTCAGACCAATCATCCTTCGTCACCGGCGATTGCGTCCTCGCCGCCGGCGGGGCATATATCTGATCGTCTTTCAGCGTCGTTCAAAAAGCCCAGCAGTAGCTTTTCACCATCCGTGCTCAGGACTTTGAATCCGTAACGAACAGGCTCATCACGTCCCCGATATCCCTGCAGCGCTCAATCGCCCACAGCCCGCCCAGCGCCCGCTCGCACTGGCTGGCGCTGCCGTAAACCTTGAAACAATCGCGAAACTTCTTCTCGATTTCCTTATCCTGCATTGGATTGCTGGCGTCCCCCTTCGGATTCCTGATCTCGCTGACGATTTCTTCTCCGGTCTTCAGCCGAATCGTCAATCGACAAGGCGCTGCTTCAGGGTACTGCGCCGTCATTTCTGCGTCCTCGAGAATCTTCATCTTGCCCATGAGGCCCAGGACCGCCGGATCCGTCAGCCGCTTTTCCATGAACGATTGCGACGTTATCGCACCGTCGATCAGCGCGATGGCGAGTATGTAGGGCAGACTGTGATCGGCCGTCTCATGCGTCTTTGGCGCCCAGCGCGAGGGGTCCGTTCCGTTCATTCTGACCGCTTGCTCGTACGTCTCGACCCGGATTTCGCTGATGTCCGGTAAGCGCAGACGCGTACGAATGTCGAGGCCCGCCCACGCCGCCGACTGGGCGTGGTAGACGATGGGAAAACATTTCATGCGCGTCTGCGTCACCCGGTGCGGCGCCCCGGCGCCTACGGAGAACTCCCAGTCGAAGCGCCCGACGTGATCCCAGATGCCGTATTTGCCTTCGAACACCTCGCTCGGGCCCGTAAGATTATCCTGCGCGAGGTATGCCGCAAACACGGCATTGCGCGCCCCATTCGCGGCCGCGCAGCCCTTCCAATGGGAAAGCTCGCCACGCCGTGTGTTGAGCAGTGCCATGTTGGGCGCCATCGTAAGCGCCACTGCATTGCCCATCTGCTCCCGGTTCAGGCCGAGCAATTTGCCGACTCCGGTGACGGTAGCGAGCCCCACGCAAACTGGCTGATCCCATCCTTTAGTGTGGATATCGACCGATTCGCAAAACGTGCAGTAGGTGTCATAAGCGAGCGTGATGGCGTTGATCACCGATGCACCATCGGCATGCACCGCTTCACCGACCGCAAGTATGCCGGGAATCACGTCGCTGGGATGCCCCGGCGTCTTGCTGAGGTAGGTGTCGGTCATATCCAGGAAGCGCGTCATTACCCCGTTCGCAAATGTGGCGGCCTCCGGCATCG
>CAIUKQ010000369.1 GCA_903899705.1 uncultured beta proteobacterium | reverse complement strand
GGGTATGATTTGAACAACATCATTCGCTAAATGAGCCTTTCTTTAATTGCCAGTGAGCGCTTCAAGAGAGGTTCAGCCTGTGCGTAGTGGCCTTGACTTTGGTAAATCTCCGCAAGATTTGCAAGGCTTGCCGCCAGTCTTGGGTGATCCGGGCCGAGTGACTTTTCATAGATCGCCAGCGAACGTTTGAAGAGTGACTCAGCCTGCGCATACCGGCCTTGGGATTTGTAGACCAACCCGAGGTTATTCAAAGTTGTGGATACATCTAAATGATCCGGACCAAGGACCTTTTCGGAAATCAACAGTGAACGTTTGAAGAGGGACTCAGCCTGAGTGTATTGGCCTTGCAAGTAGTAGATTCCAGCGAGAAAGTCCAGGCTTGTTGCTACATCGGGATGATCGGGGTTTAGGGCCTTCTCCCTGATCGCCAGCGAACGTTTAAAAAGCGGTTCAGCCAGCGTGTATTGACCCTGAACTTGGTAAATGAATGCAAGGTTGCTCAAGACTGTAGCCACCTGGGGATGATCTGGGTCAAAAGTTCTTTCTGCCACTTCAACCGCTTGCCTGGCGAAAATTGCTGCCTGAGCAGTATTTCCCTGCTGATAAAGCCTGAGGAATTCTCGACTGAGTCTTTGGATTTCCGATTCTTGCGCATGCAATGGACAGGTTAGCGATAGCGAAAGGATCGCAATGGTCACTAGGGCGCCGATCCTAGTGAAAATAATTGCCGAGTGATCAATAAGCTCGGAGAACATTTTTCCGAAAACAAGCACAAAGATTTCGCTCCACTCCCGTGGTGTCGTGATGAGGTGTGCCGGCCTTTTTGGATAAACCGATTGCACAAATGGCTGCCCAGAAAGGAAGTATGTCGTCCCGCACAGCGAAAGATGACTAATATTCTTCGCTGAATTTGTCATTGCTTTCCTCCTTCATATCGGTTCATTGAATGAACCAGGCCGGAAAATCGAACTTCCTGAGACTCTAAGCGAAAAATAGTGCTTTAAAAATGAGGCTGGCTACGGAACAGTTTAAGCACGAGGGGAATAGTTTGCAGGATATGAATTGAAATCAGGATGTCAAATTGACCAGGAACCGGCATTCACAGCGTTTTTCAGCTGATTGCCATCACGCCGCGACAGACGCTTCCTATTGCCAGTTGACTACGAGTTCGCCCGGATAAACGTTTTCACCGCATTCGCATCGGCATCCATCACCTCAAACCTCCGCGGCCGGCTTTCAATATCGGCATAGGCGGCGGGCCGTTCGGGATCGCACCCCAGGGCTTCGCGTATGGTTTCCGAGAATTTGGCTGCCAGCGCAGTCTCCAGACACACGAGAGGTATCCCCTCCTCGCGATGTTCAAGTCCCACCTTCACGCCGTCGGCGGTATGGGTATCGATCATTACACCGAATTTCTCCCACACGCTGCGTATGGTCGCAAGGCGATCTGCGTGCGTGCTTGAACCGGATACAAAACCGGTCTCGGCAATCTGCCAGTGGGCGACGCTGCTGGTGAGGTCCAGCATCCCCTCCTCCTCGACCTCCTTCCATGCCCGGGCTAGCGCAGCGGTGTCGCGGCCGAGGAGGTCAAGCACGTAGCGCTCGAAATTGGACGCCTTGGAAATGTCCATCGACGGGCTGCTGGTGGCATGCACCTCCGCGGAACTGCGAACCCGGTATTTCTGTTTGTGGAAGAACTCATCCAGCACATTGTTCTCGTTGGTTGCGAGAATCAGTTTGTGAATCGGCAGTCCCATCTGCCTCGCGATGTGGCCGGCAAGGATGTTGCCGAAGTTGCCGGTGGGCACGGCGAAGGACACTTCTTCCCCCTCGCTTTTCGTGACCGCGAAATAGCCCTTGAAGTAATACACGACCTGGGCTGCGATGCGCGCCCAGTTGATGGAATTCACTGTGCCGATCCGGTACTGCGTCTTGAAGGCATGGTCGTTGCCGATTGCCTTGACGATGTCCTGGCAGTCGTCGAACACGCCGCGAACGGCGATGTTGAAAATGTTCGGATCGGCGAGCGAGAACATCTGCGCGGTCTGGAACGGGCTCATGCGGCCGTGCGGCGAGAGCATGAACACGCGTATGCCCTGCTTGCCACGCATGGCGTATTCCGCCGCCGAACCGGTATCGCCGGAGGTTGCACCCAGTATGTTGAGCGTCTCGCCGCGCTTTGCAAGCACGTACTCGAAGAGATTGCCCAGCAACTGCATCGCCACGTCCTTGAACGCAAGCGTGGGTCCGTTGGAGAGCGACAGAATGTGCAGTCCGGGTTCGAGGGTTTTCACCGGAACGATGTCGGCGCTGCCAAAGGCTGCGGCCGTATAACTCTTGTTGATCAGACCGTGAAGGTCCGCGGGCGGCATGTCGTCCGCGAACTTCGAAAGGATCGCAAAGGCCAGTTCCGGATAGCTCATGCGCCGCATCGCGGCGAGCTTTGCCGCATCGAACTGCGGATAGGACTCCGGAACATACAGCCCGCCATCGGGCGCGAGGCCCTCCAGGAGGATATCTGTGAAGGTCTGCGGGGACGCGCCGCCGCGGGTGCTGATGTAACGCATGTATTTGATTTTTAAATGAAATTAACCGAGCTCTTCGAGCCGGATGCGCGTCACTTTGCCGGTGACGACGCTGAGCGCCTCGATCTTTGTGATCGCTGCATTGATGTTCTTTTCGCGCGTCTGATGGGTGAGCATGATGATGTCCACCTTCTCCTCGCCGGCATTGGGTTCCTTTTGCACCATCGCATCGATGGATATCGAAAGATCGGCAAGGATGCGCGTGATGTCGGCCAGAACCCCCGGCTTGTCCACCACCTGCATGCGAAGGTAGTACGAGGTGGTGACCTCCTCCATCGGCAGGATGCGCGTATTGGCCAGCTGGTCCGGCTGGAAGGCCAGGTGCGGCACGCGGTTGTCCGGATCGGCGGTGTGCAGGCGCGTGATATCCACAAGATCCGCCACCACCGCGCTCGCGGTGGGTTCGGCACCCGCTCCGGCGCCGTAGTACATGGTCGAACCGACCGCATCGCCTTTTACCAGCACCGCATTCATCACACCCTCGACATTGGCGATCAGCCGGCGCGCAGGAATCAGCGTGGGATGCACACGCAGTTCAATGCCTTCCGGCGTGCGGCGGGCGATGCCCAGCAGTTTGATACGGTAGCCGAGCTCTTCGGCATAGCGGATGTCTTGCTGGGTGAGTTTCGCAATGCCCTCGGTGTAGGCCTTCTCGAACTGCATCGGAATGCCGAAGGCAATGGCCGACATGATGGTGAGCTTGTGCGCAGCATCCACCCCTTCAATGTCGAAAGTGGGGTCGGCCTCGGCGTAGCCCAGGCGCTGCGCCTCCTTCAGCACGGTGTCGAAGGCCAGGCCCTTGTCGCGCATTTCCGAGAGGATGAAATTCGAGGTGCCGTTGATGATGCCGGCGATCCATTCGATGCGATTAGCCGTCAGCCCTTCGCGCAGGGCCTTGATGATGGGAATGCCGCCCGCCACCGCCGCCTCAAATCCCACCATCACGCCTTTTTTCTGGGCCGCCGCGAAAATCTCGTTGCCGTGCGTGGCCAGCAGCGCCTTGTTGGCCGTCACCACATGCTTGCCGTTGTTGATGGCTTTGAGGACGAATTCTTTGGCCACCGTGTAGCCGCCGATCAGCTCGATGACGATGTCGATGTCCGGGTCATTGACCACGCTGTTGGCGTCGTCGGTGAGCCGCGCCTTGCCGCCCGTGACCTGTTTCGCCCTTGCCTGATCCTTGTCCGCCACCGCGGTGATCACGATCCCGCGACCGGCGCGGCGGGTGATTTCCTCCTGGTTACGGGCTAGCACCGCCCAGGTGCCGCCTCCCACGGTGCCGATTCCCAGCAAACCCACATTGATTGGTTTCATCTCATTCATCCGGTTGCGTGGCGTTTTCGATAACCCTCGAGGAAGCGCGCAATGCGCCCGATGGCCTCGGTGAGGTCGTCGCTGTTGGGGAGGAACACGACGCGAAAGTGATCGGTCTGCGCCCAGTTGAAGCCGGTGCCCTGAACGACCAGCACCTTCTGTTCCTCCAGCATTTCCAGGACGAATTGCTGATCATCCTTGATCGGGTACATCTTCGGGTCGAGTCGTGGAAACAGGTAAAGGGCGGCTTTCGGCTTGACGCAGGTGACGCCCGGTATCTGCGTGATCAGCGAATACGAAAGGTCGCGCTGCCTGCCCAGCCGTCCCGTGGGCGCGACAAGGTCATCAATGCTCTGGTAGCCGCCCAGCGCGGTCTGGATCGCGTACTGCCCCGGCGCGTTCGCGCAAAGCCGCATCGAGGCCAGGATATCGAGGCCCTCGATGTAATCCCTGGCGTGCTGCTTTTCGCCGGAGATCACCACCCAGCCGCTGCGGTAGCCGCAGGCCCGGTAGTTCTTGGACAGCCCGTTGAAACTGAGGAAAAGGACATCGTCCGCCAGCGATGCAATCGATGTGTGCGTGGCGCCGTCATACTGGACCTTGTCGTAGATCTCATCGGCAAGAATGATCAGCTGGTGCTGCCGGGCGACTTCGATCAATTGCAGCAGGAGCTCATCCGGATAAAGCGCGCCGGTCGGATTGTTCGGGTTGATCACCACGATGGCGCGCGTGCGCGGCGTGATCTTTTTGCGGATATCCGCGATGTCCGGCGTCCAGTCGGCCGCCTCGTCGCACAGGTAATGCACCGGGGTGCCGCCGGCAAGCTTCACCGCCGCCGTCCACAGGGGGTAGTCGGGTGCCGGAATCAACACCTCGTCGCCATCATCCAGCAACCCCTGCATGGACATCACGATCAGTTCCGACACGCCGTTGCCGACGATGATGTCGTCCAGCCCCACTCCCCGGATATTCTTGGACTGGGTGTAATGCATGATGGCCTTGCGCGCCTGAAAGAGGCCCTTTGAATCGGTATAGCCCGAGGCGTTCGACAGGTTCACGATCACGTCGTGGATGACTTCGTCGGGTGCGTCAAAGCCGAAAGGAGCGAGGTTACCGATATTTAGTTTCAGGACGCGCTGGCCCTCCTCCTCCATCTGGCGCGCCCGCGCCAGAACCGGACCACGGATGTCATAGCAGACATCGGCCAGCTTGGAAGATTTGCGTATCGGTTTGAGCATGATGTTTCCTTGTCCCTCTGACCGGCAGTTTGTTGGCCCTGGGGGTTGAGCACCGCATGGAATGCGCTGCAGGCTTTACGCTGCGGTGCAAAAAGGCATAAAAGTTATAATGTTACCCGACACTTAGAGCGATCTGCAAAATAAGAACATGAGCCCGCGGGACAGTCCCGTGGCGCCGGCACGAAACCGATACCCCGACCGCACACGCGAAAGCCCGACACCGTGAAACTTCACCTCTCCCAGACCGGCAGCACCAACGTCATTACGGGGTATGGCGAAGGATTTATCGAGGTCAACAAACAGCGCCACGAGCAGTCATTGGTCGTCATGCCCGAGCGGGTCTGGCTCGAGTGGGGAGCGAGTTCCTTCGAGGCCCTCAGCGCCGCCGATCTTGCCGCACTGGCGGACCTGAAGCAGGAGGTGATCCTGCTGGGCACCGGCAGGAAACTGCGTTTTCCCCGCCCCGAACTGATGCGACCGCTCGTCGAGGCCGGCGTCGGACTGGAAGTGATGGATGTGGCGGCGGCCTGCCGCACCTACAACATTCTCGTGGCCGAAGAACGCAGGGTGGCCGTGGCGCTGCTGCTGGCATGAATCAACGGACCCGCCTGAGCGTGAAGCAACAGCGCGCGCTCCCGGAATCGGCACATTCGTGACTGCCGGATTGCCATTATCAAAGTCCGTTTGCGCCATCCTCCTGGCATTGCTTGCCCTCGTCTGGTTCTCAGCGCTCGACTATCGCAAGCTCGTCAAACCGGACGAAGGCCGCTATGCGGAAATCGCGCGTGAAATGGCGCAGTCGGGCGACTGGGTGACGCCGCGCCTGAACGGCATCAAGTATTTCGAAAAGCCGCCTTTGCAGTACTGGATGACGGCCGTCGCGTTTCGCGCCTTTGGTGAAAACGAATGGACTGCGCGCCTGTGGACCGGCATCACGGGATTTGCCGGCGTGCTGCTTGCGGCATTCACCGCATCGAGGCTTTTCGGGCCGACGGCCGGAATGCTGGCCGCGACCGTACTTGCGGGCAGCCTCTGGTGGGTTTTGATGGGGCACATCAACACCCTTGACATGGGTTTCGCGTTTTTCCTGCAGGCTTCGCTGGCCGGGTTCCTGATTGCCCAGACGGCCGGCAAAAAAAGCCTTCGCGAACGCAATGCGATGCTATTCGCATGGGCGGCGGCGGCACTGGCGGTTTTGAGCAAGGGTCTCGCGGGACTGGTGCTGCCCGGCATGGTCCTTGTTGCGTATTGCCTGTTGCAGCACGAATGGCGCCTCCTCGCACGGCTGCACCTCGTCGGCGGCATCACATTGTTTCTCGCCGTCACGGTTCCATGGTTTGCCGCGGTGCAGATGGCGAATCCTGAATTTGCGCGGTTCTTTTTCATTCACGAGCATTTCGAACGGTTTATGAGCACCGGGCATGGCCGTACACAGGCGTTCTGGTATTACCTGCCGGTCCTGGCACTCGCCACCCTGCCGTGGACGGGCATGGCGCTGCACGCCTGTATCCGTGCCTGGCGCGAGCACTCCGGGAACGACTTCAATCCGCACCGCTTTCTCCTGCTTTGGGTATTGTTGATCTTCCTTTTCTTTTCGGCCTCCGGCTCGAAACTGCCTTCCTACATCCTGCCGGTGCTGCCGGCGATCTCAATACTTCTGGGCGACTGGCTCGCTCGAATCACACCCCGCGCGATGGCCTGGCACGCAGGCCTGGTTGCCGTGCTTGCGCTGGTTGCGGTGATTGCCGCCCCCATCATTGCGATTGAACGCGGCAGCGACGTGCCCGGTGAAATGCACGCGCAATATGCGAAATGGCTGATCGCCGCCGTGTCGGTGCTTTTCGCGGGGTCACTGGCCTCGATCTGGTATTTGCGCAATGGACGAAGATTCGCTGCGATAATGGCGACGGGATTTGCCGCACTCATTGCCTGGGAAACCGCGTTGCAGGGACATGAGACGCTTGGCAGATCGAATTCAGCGTATTACATTGCCGAGCAGATAAAGCCCCTGCTGCGTCCCGGCGTGCCGTTCTACAGCGTGGGAACCTATGAGCAGACACTGCCTTTTTACCTGGACAGAACGGTGACCCTGGTCGATTACCGCGACGAATTTGCCTTCGGGATTGATCAGGAACCCGGGCTCGCCATCCCCGACCTGCAGGCATTCAAGGCCCGCTGGATGGCAGACAGCGAAGCGTTTGCCATGGCATCCCCCGACAGTTTCAAAATGCTGGTTGCCAACGGATTTCCCATGCGCGAAGTGGCGCGTGATCCGCAGCGCATCATCGTGGCGAAGCCATGAGCGCTGTCAGCTTCTCGCTTCTTCTGACCGGCGTGCTGCTGAACGCCGCGGCGCAACTCATGCTCAAGGCCGGCACCAACGCGGTCGGCCATTTCGAATTCAGCCTTGAAAACGCGCTGCCGGTGGGCATGCGGCTGGCACTGGAGCCGCACATCATGGGCGGCATGGCCTGCTATGTGGTGAGCCTCGTGGTCTGGATCATGGGCCTGTCGAGAGTCGAAGTCAGCGTGGCCTATCCGATGCTGTCGATCGGTTACCTGATCAATGCCGTTGCGGCCTGGTACCTGTTTGGCGAGTCGCTCACGGCGCTGCGCCTCACCGGTATCGGGTTCATCATTGTCGGCGTATTTCTTGTCGCAAAAAGTTCCTGAGCAACCCTTTGAACAATTACCTCCCGTTTACACGCCCCTCCATCGACGAAGCCACCATTGAAGGCGTCGTCGAAGTGCTGCGCTCGGGATGGATCACCACCGGACCGGTGGTTCGCCGCTTCGAGGATGAATTGTCGGCCTGCGTCGACGGCCGTCTGGTGCGCAGCTTCAACTCGGGCACGGCCGCTCTGGAAACCGGCCTGCATGTGGCGGGCATCGGCCCGGGCGACGAAGTGATCACCACTCCGCTATCCTGGGTGGCAACCTCCAATGTCATCCTCGCGGTCGGCGCCAAACCGGTGTTTGTCGACATCGACCCCGCAACGAGAAACATCGACCTCGACCGCATCGAGGCGGCCATCACCCCTGCCACGCGCGCCCTGATGCCGGTGTACCTCGCGGGCCTGCCCGTCGACATGGACCGGCTTTATGAGATCGCCGGCAAGCACCGCCTGCGCGTCATCGAGGATGCGGCACAGGCCATGGGCAGCCGCTGGAAGGGAAAACGCATCGGCGCGCTGGGGGATCTCGTGGCCTTCAGTTTCCAGGCCAACAAGAACCTCACCTGCGCCGAGGGTGGCGCGCTGGTGGTCAACAACGAAGCCGAAGCCCTGCTTTGCGAGAAGTACCGCCTGCAGGGTGTCATCCGCCAGCCGGACGGGGAAATGGAATGCGACCTGCTCGGGGGCAAGTCCAATCTCACCGACATCGCGGCCCGCATTGCGCTGGGTCAACTGCCTTCGATCGATGCCGTCATCGAAAAGCGGCGGGTTCTCGCGCAGCGGTATTTCGAGAAATGGGACAGCAGCCTGGATTGCGAAATGCCGCCGGCCGATTTTGAGAATTCGAACTGGCACATGTTCCAGGTTGTGCTGCCCGGGCGTTTCAGGCGTCCTGATTTCATCAATCGCATGCATGAGGCCGGAATCGGCATCGGCGTTCACTACCCTCCCATACACCTGTTTGCGCTGTACCGGAAACTGGGTTTTCACGAAGGCATGTTTGCGCACACCGAGCGCGTCGGCCGTCAGATCGCCACATTGCCGCTGTTCCCCGCAATGACCGAAGCGGACGTGGACCGGGTCTGCGAAACGGCACGCAAGGTGCTGAAGTGAGCGCCATGCCCCGCATCAGCGTCGTGGTGCCGGTGTACAACGAAGA
Source organism: uncultured beta proteobacterium (assembly GCA_903899705.1). GTDB lineage: Bacteria > Pseudomonadota > Gammaproteobacteria > Burkholderiales > SG8-39 > 2-02-FULL-62-17. Next base: position 40,376 of record CAIUKQ010000369.1, on the reverse strand, counting down.
GGCGGTGCTGCCGGCCCTGTTTGCGCGCCTGTACCCCGCGCTGGACGCCCTGGGGCAATCCTATGAGCTGATTTTCGTGAACGATGGCAGCCGGGACCGTTCGGCGGCCATCCTGAAGCAGCAATTCGAACGCCGGCCCGATGTGACGCGAATCATCCTGTTCAACGGCAACTTCGGTCAGCACATGGCGATCATGGCCGGATTCGAGCACGTGCGGGGCGAGCGAATCGTCACCCTGGACGCCGACCTGCAGAACCCGCCGGAAGAGATCGGCAAGCTCCTGACCAAAATGGATGAAGGCCATGACTATGTGGGCAGCATCCGCGCAAATCGCCGCGACACAGCCTTTCGCCGCCTGGCATCCCGCGCCATGAACCGGCTGCGCGAGCGCATCACCAGTATCCGGATGACCGACCAGGGATGCATGTTGAGGGCCTACAGCCGCCACATTGTCGACACGCTCAATACCTGCCGCGAGGGGAACACCTTCATTCCCGCGCTCGCGTACAGCTTCGCGGACAATCCCGTGGAAGTCGAAGTCGCGCATGAAGAACGCAGCGCGGGTGAATCCAAGTATTCGCTGTACAGCCTGGTGCGCCTGAATTTCGACCTGGTCACCGGCTTTTCGACCCTGCCCCTGCAGATATTCTCGATCACGGGGATCGGCATCTCCGTGGCGTCGATCCTGTTTGTCGCCTACCTGGCCGTGCGCAGGTTGATGCTGGGGCCGGAGGCCGAAGGCCTGTTCACCCTGTTTGGCATCGCGTTCTTCCTTATCGGCATCACGCTTTTCGGCATCGGCCTGCTGGGCGAATATGTCGCGCGCATCTACGAACAGGTCCGGGAACGACCGCGCTACGTCGTGCGAGAGGTGCTGGAAAACAGCCCCCGGGAAGATCCATCCCTGGAGAGCCGGGATTGACCAGTGCCGTCGTTTTTGCCTACCACGACGTGGGAGTTCGCTGCCTGACCGCCCTGCTTGACCTTTGCATCGACATCCCGCTGGTGGTGAGCCACCGGGACGACCCCGGCGAAAACATCTTCTTCGAAAGCGTGGCGAAACTTGCCTCGAGTCGGGGCATCGAATGCGTCTTTCCGGATGATGCGGATTCGCCTGAGTTGCTGGCGCGGCTGAAATCCCTGCGCCCGGATTTCATCTTCTCGTTCTACTACCGGCGCATGCTCAGACCTGCATTGCTTGCCTGCGCACAGCGCGGCGCCTTCAACATGCACGGTTCGCTGCTGCCGCGATATCGCGGACGCGCGCCGGTCAACTGGGCGGTACTGCACGGCGAATCCGAAACCGGCGCGACACTGCACGAGATGGTTGAAAAACCTGACGCCGGACGAATCGTCGATCAGGAGGCGGTGCCCATCGGCCCCGATGACACCGCGGGAGAAGTCTTCGCGCGCGTCACCCTGGCGGCGGAAACAGTGGCGCGACGCGCGATTCCCCGACTGGTGGACGGCAGCGCCGTGCTGAGGGTGCAGGACCTGGCGCTTGGCAGCTATTTTGGCGGCCGCAAACCCGAAGATGGCCGCATAGACTGGCGCGCGAGTGCGCAGACCGTGCACAACCTCGTGCGGGCGGTGGCACCGCCCTATCCCGGCGCATTCACGCAACTTGCCGGCGACACGCTGAAAATCCTCAAAACCCGTGTGCTGGCGGAAAAAATCCCCGCTATTGCACACCCCTCTCTGTTTGTCAGACCATCGGAAAACCACGTCACCGCAGTGTGCGCGGACGCAAGCGCCCTTGCCGTTCTGGAAATGCAGCTCAATAGCGCGGCTTTCACGCCGGCCCAGTTTCTGTCACGATTCGGCCCCAACCCGATTTTTATGCAGGCGGTATGAAAAAAGTACTCATTCTCGGCGTCAACGGCTTCATCGGCCACCACCTCACCCAGCGCATCCTGGCCACCACGGACTGGGATGTCTATGGCATGGACATGCAGTCCGAGCGCATCGGCGCGTCCCTGACCAACAAGCGCTTCCATTTCTTCGAGGGTGACATCACCATCAACCGCGAATGGATCGAGTACCACATCCGTAAATGCGACACCATCCTGCCGCTGGTGGCCATCGCCACGCCCGCAACCTACGTCAAAGAACCGCTGAAGGTGTTCGAGCTTGATTTCGAGGCGAACCTGCCCATCGTGCGGTCCTGCGTGAAGTTCGGCAAACGACTGGTGTTTCCCTCGACATCGGAGGTCTACGGCATGTGCCCGGACACAGGCTTCGATCCGGAATCCTCGCCCCTGGTCTACGGGCCGATCAACAAGCCCCGCTGGATCTATGCCTGCTCCAAACAGCTGATGGACCGCGTCATACACGCCTACGGCATGGAGCAGGGCCTGGACTACACCCTGTTCCGCCCGTTCAACTGGATCGGCTCGGGGCTGGATTCCATCAACACGCCCAAGGAAGGCAGCTCGCGCGTGATCACCCAGTTCTTCGGGCACCTGGTTCGCGGCGAGCCGATCAAACTCGTGGACGGCGGGCGCCAGAAACGCGCCTTCACCTACATCGACGACGGCATCGACGCGCTGATGAAGATCATAGCCAACCCGCGAGGCATCGCCAGCGGCAAGATCTACAACATCGGCAACCCGAAAAACAATTTTTCCGTGCGCGAACTCGCCGAAATGATGCTGGTGCTGGCAAAGCAGTATCCGGAGTACGTAGCCAATGCGCGCAAGGTCAAGCTGAAGCTTGTGTCCGCCGACAACTACTATGGTGCGGGCTACCAGGACGTTCAGAACCGGGTGCCGAAAATCACCAACACCATGGCCGACCTCGACTGGAAGCCGCGCGTCAACATGAAAGATGCGCTACGCAATATCTTTGACGCCTACCGCGGCCATGTTGCGGAGGCGCGCCATCTGGTGGACTAGCCGCGACTCAATTCGTTGAAGCTCGCACTAAAGGTTGATGTCGACACCTACCGCGGCACGCGCGAAGGCGTGCCGCGGCTGGTCGAACTGCTCAAAAAGCGCGCAGCGGGAGCAACCTTTCTTTTCAGCCTGGGTCCCGACCACACCGGACGCGCCATCCGGCGCGCCTTCCGGCCCGGGTTCGCGAAAAAGGTTTCACGCACGTCGGTTCTTGAACACTACGGCCTGAAGACCCTGCTCTACGGCACGCTGCTTCCCGGCCCCGACATTGGCGCAACCTGCTCGGACATCATGCGCAGCGTGCGCGACGAAGGTTTCGAGACGGGCATCCACTGCTGGGATCACGTCCGCTGGCAGGACGGAATCGCGGGCGCCGACGAGGCATGGACCCGCGTGGAAATGGATCTTGCACTGTCGCGTTTCAACGAAATTTTTTCCGAACCTGCGAAGGTCCACGGCGCGGCCGGCTGGCAGATGAACATTCACGCCATGCGGCTTACCCAGCGCCTGGGTTTCTCTTACGCATCGGACACCCGGGGCACCTGCCCGTTCATTCCCGTCTGGAATGCCGAGCCCTTCCCGGTGCCGCAACTGCCCACCACGCTTCCGACGCTGGACGAACTGATCGGCATCGGCGGAATCACCCCGGAAAATGTCGCGCAGCGCCTGTTTGAATTGAGCACCGCGCCCGCACCGGGCGGCCACGTCTATACCCTGCACGCAGAACTCGAAGGCGGAAAATTCCTTCCTGTGTTTGAATCGCTCATCGACATGTGGATGGCGGCGGGATTCAAATTGACCTCACTGCAATCAATGGCCGATGAACTTGCGGTCAGACTTCTGCCCCGCCACGCAGTCAGGATGGGGACGGTCGCCGGCCGTTCGGGGACACTTGCGCTCCAGGGCGAAGAATTCCCCGGGACCGGCTGAAAACTTCACACCCCGGTTTTGCGCAAAAATCCTTTTGCGAGAACCGCTTGTCACCCCACTGTCATCACTTCGTGATCATATGCAGTTGACAATTTCCAACGAAGAGACAAACATGCTTGCCAAGGCAACCCAGAATGAAGATAACAAGCCTTTAATGGGCAATACAACGGTCAAAGACTTTTCCCTGCCCGCCACCGGTGCGGGGACATTTACTCTCCCGGATTTCAAGGGAAAGGCGCTCGTCCTTTATTTCTACCCCAAGGACAACACGCCGGGATGCACCACGGAAGGCATGAACTTCCGCGACCTGCACAAGGAATTCCGAAAGTCTGGCGCCGAGATCTACGGCATCTCGCGCGACAGCCTCAAGTCCCACGAAAATTTCAAAGCCAAGCTGGCCTTCCCGTTTGACCTTCTTTCGGACGAAGACGAAAAGGTCTGCGCGCAGTTTGGCGTGATGAAGATGAAGAACATGTATGGCAGGCAGGTTCGGGGCATCGAGCGCAGCACTTTCGTGATCGATGCCAACCGCGTCATCCGCCGGGAATGGCGCGGTGTGAAGGTCCCCGGTCATGTTCAGGAGGTATTGGATTTTGTTAAAGCACTCTGACGGCCACCCGCTACCAGACTCTTCAACAGACGCAATTTCAAATTCGCATCCCGACTCCATGATCGAGCCTCCGCGCAAAAAGCGCGCAGCAGCCCAAAAGACTCAAGTCAAGCTCTTCGTGCTTGACACCAATGTCCTGATGCACGACCCGACCAGCCTTTTCCGATTTGAAGAACACGACATCTACCTGCCCATCATGACCCTCGAGGAACTCGACGGGCACAAGCTGGGCATGTCCGAGGTCTCGCGCAACGCGCGGCAGGCAAGCCGGTTCATCGAAGAGGTGGTCACGCGCGCGAAGAACCGCATCGAGGACGGCATTCTTCTCAGGCGCCATGATGCCGACCCGGCCGCAGGCCGCCTTTTCCTCCAGACCGAAGCCATTGACGGCCAGTTGCCGGCGAATCTGCCCATAGGCAAGGCCGACAACCACATCATCGGCGTGGTGATGTTCCTGCAGAAAAAGCATACGCAGCGCGAAATTATTCTGGTGTCGAAAGACATCAACATGCGCATCAAGGCGCGCGCGCTCGGACTGGAAGCCCAGGACTATTTCAACGACAAGGTCTTGGAAGATGCCGACCTGCTGTATTCCGGCATTCGGGATTTGGGTGCGGATTTCTGGGATCGCCACGGAAAGGACATGGAATCCTGGAAGAAGGACAGCCGCACCTTCTATCGTGTGCGCGGCCCGGTCTGCCATGAATTGCTGCTGAATGAATTCGTCTACCAGGAGGGCGACAGCCCCCTGTATGCCGTTGTGCGCGAGACCCACGGATCAACGGTAGTGCTGGAAACCATCCGGGATTTCGCCCATGCACGCAACGGCGTCTGGGGCATCAATGCCCGCAATCGCGAGCAGAACTTCGCGCTGAACCTGTTGATGAACCCCGAGATCGATTTCGTCACCCTGCTCGGTCATGCCGGTACCGGCAAGACGCTGCTGACGCTGGCCGCCGGCCTCATGCAGACGCTGGAGACCAAGCTCTATTCCGAAATCATCATCACCCGGGTGACGGTCCCGGTGGGCGAGGACATCGGCTTCCTGCCCGGCACCGAGGAGGAGAAGATGACGCCCTGGATGGGCGCGCTGGAGGACAACCTCGAGGTCCTCACCAAGACCGACGATTCGGCGGGGGAATGGGGCCGTGCCGCCACGCGCGACCTGGTGCGGTCGCGCATCAAGATCAAGTCGCTCAATTTCATGCGCGGGCGCACGTTCCTGTCGAAATACCTCATCATCGACGAGGCTCAGAACCTGACGCCCAAGCAGATGAAGACGCTGATCACTCGCGCCGGTCCTGGCACCAAGGTGGTATGCCTTGGCAATATTTCCCAGATCGACACGCCCTACCTGACCGAAGGGTCGTCAGGACTTACCTACGTCGTGGACAGGTTCAAGGGCTGGGCGCACAGCGGGCACGTAACTCTCGCGCGCGGCGAGCGATCACGCCTTGCCGATCAGGCCGGGGAAGTCCTATAGAAGGGACTTGTGACTCCCGTCACATTTGGGACCGTTCTTCGTGTGCTTGCAGCCACACAGGAACACTTTTTCCGCCTTTTCAACAGTGAATTTCATGGGTGAGAATTCGCCCCCTTTGTGTGAACCGTCGCAGAAGGGCTGCTTCTGCGATTTGCCGCAAGCGCACCAGTAATAATCGCCTGGGGTGAGATCAATTCCGTAGGGGGCTTTCTGGGCGATGACGGGATCAGCCATGTTGAATCTCCTTGAAAATTTTCTGCAGAATCTGCCTGGACATTGTACTCAAGGCGGAGTCGATGGGACCGGCAAGATCAGACTGTTCGGGCGCCGTCCGGAATCCGCTTATCAGGCATTCCGCCTGCGCGCCCTGTAAGATTCGCTCCCAATCCGCGACCAATGCGGGTCACCCAATATCACGCAGGAGGCAACATGACGGACAAAGTCAAAAAGACAGATGCCGAATGGCGGGCCGAACTCTCGCCCATGCAATACAACGTCGCACGCAAACAGGGCACCGAACAGGCTTTTACCGGTGAATTCTGGGACAACCACGAAAAAGGCGTCTATCGCTGCGTGTGCTGCGGCACCGAATTGTTCAGTTCCGACACGAAATTCGATTCGGGCACCGGTTGGCCCTCCTACTGGGCGCCGATAAAACCGGAAAACGTCACCACCGAAACGGACAATTCCTGGCAAATGAGCCGCACCGAGGCACTTTGCAGCGTGTGCGATGCGCACCTGGGCCACGTGTTCGACGACGGCCCCCAGCCCACCGGGCAGCGCTTCTGCATCAACTCCGCATCGCTGAAATTCGAGAAGAAATAAGGCAGATTGCGCTGGTTTCCCCGGGGGTGACAAACCGTAAGCGGACGCCTGTACGGCGTCCGGGGAGCATTCCCGCCGTTATAATCGCGGCATGAAATTTCTCTTCGACCTGTTCCCCATCCTGCTGTTTTTCATCGCGTTCAAGGTGTCGGACATTTACGTGGCCACCGGCGTGGCCATTGTCGCGACGATAGGGCAGATCCTGTACCTGAAGGCGCGCCGCCGCAAGGTCGACACCATGATGTGGGTGAGCCTGGCGATCATTGTCGTGTTCGGCGGGGCCACCATTGCACTGCATGACGAAACCTTCATCAAGTGGAAGCCCACCGTGCTGTATTGGCTCTTCGCGGTGATTCTGGGCGGCTCGGAAGTCTTTTACCGCAAAAACCTCATCAAGGTTCTCATGCGGGCGCAGGAGATCACCATGCCCGAGATTGCGTGGCGCAAGATCAACTGGAGCTGGGTCGGATTTTTCGCGGTGATGGGCGTGCTCAATCTGTATGTCGCCTTCAATTACACCACCGATGCCTGGGTGACTTTCAAGCTTTTCGGCGGTATGGGGATGATGCTGGTGTTCGTGGTCCTGCAGGCGCTGTACATGTCGCGTTACATCGTCGAAAAGGAAGGCTCGGGGGAACAGAAATGAATCTGGCCGCCTCCATCCGCGAGCGCCTGGCCGTTCTCGCCCCGGAATCCATTGAATTGACCGATGACTCGGGACAACACGTTGGCCACGAAGGATCGAGAGACGGCGGCAGCCATTTCAGCCTGGTCATCGTTTCGCCGCGCTTCGCGGGAATGAAGACGCTGTCGCGGCACAGGCTTGTCTATGAAGCCATGGGGCCGCTCATGCACCGGCAGATTCATGCGCTTGCCATACGGGCCCTCACCCCCGATGAACTATGATTTCACGCTATTTGCCAATGGCAGAAAAGGACTCCCAATGACCACCCACCGCCCCCTGATCCCGGTATTGCTGCTGGCCATGGCACTCTCCGCGCCTGCGCAGGCCCAGGCGCCCAAACCAGCAGCATCCCAGGCGCCGCTGCTCCCGGTGCCCGCCGCCGCCAATCGCGTGGCCACGGTCAATGGCAAGGCCATACCCCGCACCCGCGTCGAATCGGTGGTCAAGCAGCAGACGGCCCGCGGCGTTCCGGACAACGAGCAACTGCGGCAGGCCGTCACTGATCGACTGATCAACTTTGAACTGGTCGCCCAGGAGGTTGAACGCCGCGGGTTGTCCAAGAATATCGACGTTCAGTCGCAGATCGAGATTGCACGCCAGCAGGTGCTGTTCGAGGTCTACATGCAGGACCATTTCAAATCAAAACCCATCAGCGACGCCTTGCTGCGCTCTGAATACGAAAAGGTCCGTGCCCAACGGGGGGAACGCGAGTACAAGGCGCGCCACGTACTCGTGGACAGCGAGGCCGAAGCGAAGAATGTCATCGAGCAACTGGGCAAGGGCGCGAAAATCGAGGACCTCGCAAAGGTGTCAAAAGACGGCGGTTCGCGGGATCGCGGCGGTGACCTCGGCTGGAACGGCCCCAGCACATTCGTCAAACCTTTTGCCGACGCACTGGCCAAACTCGAAAAAGGCAAGTTCACCACCCAGGCGGTTCAATCTCAATTTGGCTGGCATGTCATCCTCCTGGAAGATGTTCGCAACGTGCAGTTCCCCGCCTTTGACCAGGTCAAACCGCAGATTCAGAATGTCCTGCAGGAGCAGGAAGTCCAGAAGGTATTCGCAGAATTGCGCGCCAAGGCGAAGATCGAATAGTCGTTGCGAAAGAATGCGTAACCACCCGGTCGAGTGACGGCCGGGCGGTTGATGCTCCCGGAAAAGGCGGGCTAACCGGTCAGAGACCGTCCCTGAACAGGTCTTTCGCAGTCAGGGTCACCGCCGAATCAACGAACAGAAACCTAAGCACCGGCGGCAGAAAACCTTTCCCCTCTCGCAGGACAACGGGTATTGAATCGTTCATCCTGAGTTCGACCCGATAGCCCTCGGGAAGACTGCGCCGCCATTGCGGCAACACCGCTTCAAGATACTGGTATTGTCGCTCTGCCCTGTAGATCACCCCCATGGTCTCCAGGAGGCTTATTTTCCCCCAGTACTCTCCTGCAGGCCGGCCGTACGAGCGCACCTGCCTGTAACGTTGCATATCGTCGAAATACGGGGTGCCCTCGTCGACGCTCCTGCCGTTGGAGTAGACGCCGTCCATCAGTACTTCGATCGTGCGGTCGCGGATCGGCTCTTTCGCCCAGAAGTCCAGAATGTCGCTGAGTGTGTTGGCAAGACATAGCTCCAGGTGCCCGCCGACCAGGTAGACGTGGTCGGTTGGAATGCGGAAGGTCAGCTCTCCGCTCTCGGACTCCACCCAGTAGTCGGGCCTGCAATCCTCGACGTAGTAATTGGGGTCCATCCGGTCGTCCTGAAGGTAGACCACCTGAAGGTTCCGGTCACGGGCAAAACGGACGGCTTCGTCGACTCCCCGCTTGGCCGAAAAATCCGAATCAAACGATGAGGATGCATGCGTCGCGATCAGGACGGGACGATTGTCCAGTCGAACCTGGCCTGGTTCGGCAAACGAATGATCAGGACATTTTGCCCCGACGGCACCGGCCGCGAGGCAACTCACTAACAGAATAAAATATTTCATTTCAAGCACTTACAGAGATGCATCGCGGCCTGATTGAATTCAGGCCGCCAATGGGATTAATCATTAATACGTACGAGCATCCCTTATACCTGAAATATCCCTGTAGCTACCGTGTTTCCCCGAAGACGGGCTATATCACCCCCGAGGCGCGAAAGCCGGCGATGGCTGCGGCGTCATACCCCAGCTCCGCGAGCACCTCATCGGTATGCATACCCTTGTCCGGCGTCGCCGCAACGAATCCCGCCGGCGTGCGCGATAGCTTCACCATTTGGTTGAGGATTTTCTGCCGACCCAGTCGAGGATGGGTCACTTCAACGGCGGCACCCAAGTGCTGCACCTGAGGATCCGCAAACGTCTGATCGACGCTGTAGATCGGTCCGCAGGGAATACCGGCCTCATTGAGAATTTCCTGCCATTCGTCGCTTTTTTTCGTGCGCGTGCTCTTTTCAATTTCCGCGTTCAGGGCAACCCTGTTTTTTGACCGCCCCGCCATCTCCTTGAAATCAGGATTGTCGATCAAGTCGCCGCGATTGATGGCACCGCACAGACGCTTCCACATATTGGTGCCGGATGCCGCAATGTTGATGTGGCCATCCGCGGTCGCGTAAGCCGAGGTCGGCATCGTCGTCGGATGGTCGTTGCCCATCTGCCTGGCAACTTCCCCGGACTGAATATATCGCGCCGCCTGAAAATCCATCAGTTGCAGGCCCGCCTGCAGCAAATTGCTCTGCACCCATTGACCCACGCCCGACCGCTCACGTTCGTGAAGCGCGGTCATGATGCCGAGGGCCGCAAGCAAGCCCGCGGTGATGTCGGCGATCGCCGCCCCCGATCGAACCGGACTTTGCTCGGGAAAACCGGTCACCGACATCAATCCGCTCATGCCCTGTCCAATCTGGTCGAACCCGGGGCGCTCACGGTAAGGACCGTCCTGACCAAAACCGGAAATACTCGCAAGAATGATCTTGGGATTCACGACCTTGATCGTTTCATAGTCGATACCCAGGCGGAACTTGACGTCGGGCCGATAGTTCTCGACCACGACGTCCGCCGTCTTGACCATCTTCAGGAAGATCTCCTTTCCTTCGGGCGCCTTGAGATTGAGTGTCATCGAACGCTTGTTGCGATGCAGGTTCTGAAAATCAGGTCCGTCACGCGAACCTCCCAGATCCTCGGTTTCGATGGATTCGATCTTGATCACATCCGCGCCGAAGTCCGCAAACTGCTTGACACAGGTGGGGCCGGATCGCACGCGCGTGAGATCGAGTATCCGGATGTCTTCAAAGGGGGTGGAAGCTTTTATTTTTGGCATATCTTCATCCGTTCAATTCAATTCAATTCAATTCAATTCAGATTTTGAAAGACTCCAGGCTCTCAGGTGCGAAAAGATCTTCGGGCTTGAGCCTCGAGCTCGACAATCCCTGCTCATGGTGATACCTCAAAAACGTATCCAGTACATGCCGGTTCGCCTCGAACCCGTAGGCCCACCAGTCATCGCCCAACTCCCGCCGCGCCTCCTCCACATGCGCGACCTGCCATGGCAGCATGGTGGTGAGCGCCGAAGTGGTATAGAGATTGGCGTAGACCCGCCGCTGTGCCTCTGCAAAGGCCTTGCACAGCGACTGTGCAATCCAGCGGTTGGCTTCGTAGACATCGCGGCGAATGACCACGGTGTGCATGATGGGGAAAATCTTCGTCTTCCGGAAATAGGCCTTCTCCACCTCGACATAATCCTCGAACAGCCGCTTCACCGTGCCGGGACGGGTCATGAATGTGGAGGGCATGCGCGCAGTCTGGAGCGCGTCAATCTCGCCGTCGGCAATCATTTGCGTGAGGATCTTTTTCGGCCCGATGCTGCGAAGGCGGAATTTAGCCGGCAGATCGATCCTGATCTTTTCATCCCGTCCCGGCTCTTCTTCGCCTCCGCTGAAATACTCCGGACTTGAAGGATCGACACCGTACTCATCCTGGAGAATGCCGCGTATCCACACCGGCGCCGTCATCTGAAATTCGGGAACACCAATGCGTTTGCCGATCAGGTCCTTCGGCTCTCGGATACCGGATTTTTCCGACACATAGATGCTCGAGTGGCGGAAGAAACGCGAAGGGAACACCGGAATGGCGATGAACGGCGAGTTCCCACGCGCCGCCGACACCGTATAGGAAGAAAGGGACATTTCCGCGACATCGAACTCGCGATTGCGCAGCATGCGGAAAAAAGTCTCTTCGACATGCAGGTTCAGGCAGTTGAGTTCAATGCCGTCGGCCTGCACGCTGCCCTCGGCGAGGGCGCGGGTGCGGTCGTACTCCCAGCAGGCCAGGGTCAATTTCAATTTGGACACGGGAAGATTCTCTTTCAAATGGGCAGCCCCGATTCGGGGGCCGCGATCACACAGTCACTCGCTGCGGCGGAAATCGCCGCCGGCCGATTATGCCTTCGCCAGCGCGGCTTTCACCCTCTCCGGTGTCATCGGCACGCGGCGCATGCGCACGCCGGTGGCATCAAAGAAGGCATTGGCGATCGCCGCCGGAATGACCCGCATGGTCGGCTCCCCAGCGCCGCTTGGCGCCACTTCGGGCCGGTTGATGAGGGCAAAGTCGATGGTCTGCGGCGTATCGCGGATGTCGAGGATCGGATAGGTATTCCAGTCCACGCTGGTCACCATGTTACGGTCAAAGCGCACCTCCTCGAAGAGGGTGCGGGATATCCCCTGAACCACATTGCCCTCGATGGCATAACGCAGCCCCTCGGGATTGATGATCAGTCCGCAATCGTGGGCAACGGTGAACTTCTTCGCCCACACCCGTCCGGTCTTGCGCTCGACCTCCACCTCTGCAACGACGGCCACAAGTGTCCCGCTGCGCTGCGCGTAGGCAATGCCGCGACCGCTCATGAGGTCGCCCGCCTTTGGACCTTTCGGCCCCGGGCGCGCCTGCCAGTTGGATTTTTCCGCCGCGGCGCGTATTACCGCGGCATCTCGCGGCGCAGTGACGTATTTCAACCGGAACGCAACCGGGTCTTCACCCGTCGCCGCCGCCAGTTCATCGATGAACTGCTCGCTGCCGAACTGGATTTCAGGCCCCAGTGGATCGCGGAAATGTGAAGTGCGAAGAGGCGAGGAACGCTCCAGCAGCGGGCCAATAATCTCCGCCGCCAGGCGCTTGTTGTCGAATCCATAGGACTCTGCGGGTACGCTGAACACCAATTCGGGTTTGGGCGGCATGCCGATTTCCTGACCGGCCAGACTATCCCGAGGATTGGATTCGTTGGTCGCTATGTTGGCCCTGGAAAACCCTTTAGAAACAAACTCATAGGCAATCACCTTGCCCGAGGCATCGAGCGCCGCCCGGGCCCGATGCAGGCACGCCGGACCTTTGGGGTCCCAGGCCGTTCCGTCGGCGCGCATGCCCTGCACCCGCACCGGCTTACCAGTCAGTTTGGAGAGCAGCGCCGCGTCGATGGCGGCATCGCCGCCATCGTTCCGGCCATAGGATCCCGGTCCATAGGCCCAGATACCATGCACCTTCTCCGGCGGCAAGCCCAGCATCGCAGCCACACCATCGCGCGCGTAGTGCACCTTCTGCGTTCCGGTCCACAGTGTCGCGTGATCGGCTTGCGCGTCAACAATCGCGCAGGCGGGCCCCATGCTGGCATGCGACTGGAACGGCCACTGGTATTCGGCCTCGACAATGCGTGCCGCGGTCTTGAATGCCGCAGCGACATTGCCCTTCATCGCCGCCTCTTCGGTATTCATCACCGGCGCCGAACGAATGTATTCGTGCAGGTTGGCCATCTCCGGAAAGGGATCCTTCTTTGCAGACCATTCGATCTTGAGCATGCGTGCCGCGCGCACCGCATCCCATTCCTTTGGGGCGACCACCGCGAGGAAGTTCTTTTCGCGAACCACCCTGGCACCCTTGACGGATTTGATCGAACCCTCGTCCACCTTGAGCGGCGTGCCGGTCGCATGGGGGGGGCGAATCACGCGCGCGTGCAGCATGCCGGGTACATGGATGTCGGTTACCCAGTCGCGGGTGCCGAAGACCTTGCCGGCCACGTCGCGCCTCGGAAACTCCTTGCCGACCACACGGTACTGCGACGGCGATTTGGGTTGGGCCCTTCCCTTCACATCCATGGCATTGCCCACCTGCTTGTTCCACTCCACCTTGGAATTGAAGAAGCGGCCACCGATCAACTCGCCATAACTCACCTTCCGCCCATCGGCGATAGAAATCACCCCGGCGTTGACGCTGCACTGTTCCGCCGGCACGCCCCACTGCTGCGCGGCGCGATCCACCAGCAGGCGTCGCGCTTCGGCCGAGGCATTGCGCAGCGGGCGCGCGCCCTGTTGTATGCCGGTGCTGCCCGAGGCGCCGCCCTGGTTGCAGGACGTGGCGGTGTCGGACATGTCGATGTGGACCTTGTCCAACTCCACGTCAAGTTCATCGGCGACGATTTGCGCAATGGCCACCTCCAGCCCATGGCCCATGTCCATCTTCCCGAAGAAAGCGGTCACGTTGCCATTCGGCAGGACCGCAATCCAGGAATCCAGTTCCACCGGCACAAGCGGCGGTTTTCCTGCCGCCGTGCCCTGTCCGACTGATTCGGCCATCATCACCACGCCGCTGGAACTGATGACCAGGGCGCCTGAAGCCTTGAGGAATTCGCGGCGTGACAGCGCCAGATCTTTGGGTGCATTCATCATCGCTCTCCCTAGGCCAGTTGCTGTTGGGCGCGCTTGATGGCGCGCATGATGGAGACGTGCGTACCGCACCGGCATTTCAGGCCCGACAGGCCTTCACGGAGATCGGCATCGCTCGCCTTGGGATTCTTCTTGAGGTAGGCCGCGGCGGTCATGACCCAACCGTTCAGGCAGTAGCCGCATTGCGGTACCTGTTCCTGAACGTAGGCCGTTTGCAACGGATGCGGTTTCTCGGGAGTACCGAGTCCGTAAATGGTGGTGACTTTTTTGCCCTTGACGGCCGAGACGGGCATGACACAGGACCGGATCGCTTCGCCGTCCAGGTGAACGGTGCACGCGCCGCATTGCGCGAGGCCGCATCCGAAATGCGGATTTTTCATCTTCAGGTCATCGCGCAGGGTATATAACAGCGGCATGTTCGGGTCGACGTCAACCGTCACCGGTTTACCATCAACTGCAAAATTGATTTTGGCCATGGAATCCTCTTCATGATGGGTGGTCACGGACCCGACCGGCGACCGCAAATCCATAATACGACAGGGTCCGGCCGCAACGCATCTGTTCCTTTGGGTGGAATCGGCCTCCTGTATGATTATCGACGTGCTAACTGATAATTCCGATGGAGGATTCATGCGGGGATTTAAAAACGGATTGGCCATTAGCCTTGGCGCACTGCTGCTGTCACTGGCTGCCACGCCGGGACTTGCGCAGCGCTATCCGGCAAAACCCATCATCGTGATCGTCCCCTTCCCCGCCGGCACGACGGACACCTTTGCCCGAATCATGGGACGAAGGTTCTCCGAGAGCATGGGGCAGCCGGTGGTCATAGAAAACCGCGCGGGAGCGGGAGGCATCGTGGGCGCAATCGCAGCCAAGAACGCAGCCCCCGACGGCCACACGCTGTTCGTGGGTCACAAGGGCACCCATTCCCTGTACATGCTGATGTCACCGAAAGCCGAATACGACGCTGTCACCGATTTCAGCCCGATCGGCACCTTCATGGTGAATTCGAGCATCCTGCTCGTACCGGCATCCCTCAAGGTGAACACCGTTGCCGAGTTGCTGGCGCTGGCGAAGTCGCGGCCCGGCGGGCTGAATTTCGCCTCGCAGGGAATCGGCACCTCGGGCCATTTTCTGGGTGAGATGTTCCGCGTGGCCACCGGCGCGCCCATGACCCACATCCCCATGAAAGGCGGCGCGCCCGCCATCACGGAGACGGTGGCCGGACGCACCGACTTCATCTTTGCGGCCTACGCTGCGGCCGGCGAATTCATGAAGGACGGCAAACTGCGCCCCATTGCCGTAGCCGCGAAAGCCCGTTCGAAAACGGTGCCGGAGGTACCGACGCTGCCCGAGCTGGGCGTCAACAACGTGGAATTCGACACCTGGTTCGCATTCTTCGGCCCGGCGAAAATACCGCGGGACATCGTCACCCGGCTGAACACCGAGATCCGCAGCGCCATTGTCCACCCCGACATGGTAAAGGCGCTGGATCAGTACAAAATCGAGCCCATGCCAGGAACACCGGAGGAACTCGGCCGTCTGGTGGCGGACGAAATCACGCGGTACGCGCCCATCGTCAAGCGCATCGACGCCAAGATCGAATAGGTCTGAGAGACGGGCCGAAATGTTCAATGCAGTGGAGGCGACAATAGGCGGGATTCACGCCGCCTATCAGGCCGGTACCCTGAGCGCACGCCAGCTCGTTGAAATGTATCTCGATCGCATCGAGAAATACGACCGGCAAGGCCCGAGGATCAACTCGATCATCACCGTCAACCAAGAGGCCCTGGCCGACGCAGACCGGCTTGATTCGGCCTTGAAGGCCTCGGAACCGGGAAGGCAACTGAGCGGGCCGTTGCACGGCATTCCTGTGATCGTCAAGGATCAGATCGACGTGAAAGGCATGCCGACCACGCTGGGCTCGGTGCTTTTCAAGGACTTTCATTCCGAGCGCGATGCGTTCGTCATCCAAAAACTGCGCAAGGCCGGGGCCATTTTCATCGGCAAGGCGACGCTTGGAGAGCTGGGGGCTGGCGATACGCATGGGTCACTTTTCGGGTCAACGCGCAACCCTTATGACCCCACGCGCACCGTGGGTGGATCATCGGGTGGTCCTGCCGCCGCAATCGCCGCCAATTTCGCCACCGTCTCCATCGGGCAAGAGGGCCTCGCCTCGATCCGCAGGCCCGCGTCATGGAACTGCCTTGCAGGCATGCGCCCCACCGCGGGTCTGGTAAGCCGCGGCGGCGTGTATTCCGGCTGGCCTTCGCTCCAAGGATCGCTTGGGCCCATGGCGCGAAACGTCACCGACATGGCCCGTCTGCTCGACGTCATTGCGGGCTACGATCCGTCCGATCCCCTCACCGCACACGGCCTCGGGCATATCCCGGACAGCTTTGCGAATCAACTCTCGCCGGCTGGCCTGAAAGGCGCGCGCATCGGCATACTCAGGGAAGCGATCGGGTATCAAAGCGAACCCGATTCGGACGATTTCGCGAAGGTGGATACCGTATTCAATGAATCGGTTGGCGAATTGCGCGCCGCGGGGGCGGTGCTGGTCGACCCCATCGTGATTCCAGACCTCAAGCCGCTTCTCGCGCTCTGGGCGGGCAACCCGCTGGAAGAGGAGTCGTTTCAGCGTTACTTCGGCGGCTGCGCCAATGCACCGTTCAAGACTCGAGCAGAAGTCATGGCCTCGCCTCTTTTTTCCCAGACTGTGCACGGCGTGAACACGCGCTGGGGGAAAACCACCACGGCGGAAGCGCATTACGCGTATCTGAAGGCGAGGGATCGCCTGATGACTCTGGTGCTGCAGGTGATGGCTGACAATCGGCTGGACGCCATCGTGCACAAGGCCGTTGAACACCAGCCAACGCTGATCAGTGACGGCGTCAACCCGCCCTGGGTTGACCAGAAGGGTGCGCCATTCCTCAACACCCACCTCGTGTTCGTGCCTTCGGTGGTGGTGCCGGCCGGGTTCACCAGCGACAACCTGCCAACCGGCATCACGTTCCAGGGGCGTCCTTACGATGACGCCCGAATGATCCGGTACGCCTACGCCTACGAACAGGCGACCCTGCATCGCCGGCCGCCATCGGCGACGCCCTGACCTGACATTGCAACCGGCAATGACCCGTTGGTGATTAATCTATTATCAAATGATAATAGATTAGGTAAAATGCACCGATGGCTGATAGTTCAGCATTCCTTTCGGTTTCACAATTCGCGGCCCGCGAAGGCGTCAGTCGCCCGCGAGTGTTGCAGTGGCTGGCGGCGCAGCGTATTCCCGGCGCATTGCGCGTTGGGCACCTCTGGTCGTTGCCCGCCGGGGCCACGGTAACCCGCCTCGCGGCGGGACGGCCCGTCGCGGGCGAAAGCGCTTCTCAGCAACGACTCTTGGCGGGTTTGGCCAGGAAATACCTTTGGTGGCTGGCGCCTGGTGACGCATCTAAGTGGCCTGATCGCGTCATTCTCCAGGTGATGGATATGGGCGATTATGAAGACGTGCGAGGTTTGGAGACGGCATTGGGAGCGAGGCGCCTGGTTCGCGCATTGCTCGATGCCGAAGCCGGACAGTTGTCGGATCGCTCCTGGAATTATTGGCATCACCGCTTGCGGCAGGCAAAAGGCGGCAGGGTTCCCGCGCCGCCAAGGCGCGTATTTTCCGGATGAAAACTTTCGCGCCGCGTTTCGAGAAACTGCCCCTGGCGCAGCGCAGGCTTTGGCCGGCGTTGCGGCCCGCGAGAGACATGGGGTACGTGTTGTACGGGGGCACCGCGGTGTCGCTGCAACTCGGGCACCGGCGGTCGGTGGATTTCGATTTTTTCACCGGATACCCGCTTGACCTCGCGCGGGTTCGCGAAGCATTTGGTTTCTCCCGCGTCACCGAGGTACTGCAACAATCGCGCGACACCCTGGTTGTTTTGACCAAAGGCGTCAAGCTTTCGTTTTTCTGCGGCCTCAATTTTGGCCGTGTAGGCGAGCCATTGTTGACGAATGATGGCGTGATGCAGGTGGCATCCCTGGACGACCTGATGCCTCACAAGCTGAAAGTCATCCTGCAACGCGCGGAGAAAAAGGACTATCTGGATATCGCCGCAATGCTTGCCGCGGGCGTTGCGCTGGATCGCGGATTGGCCGCGGCGCGCCAGATGTTTGGCAAAGCCTTTCAGCCCGCGGAAAGCCTCAAGGCACTGGCCTGGTTCAAGGATGGGGATCTGCCAAGCCTGCCGGCAGCGACGCGAAAACGCCTCATCGCGGCGGCCGCGAGGGTGGGCGATCTGCCGAAAATGACGATCAGATCCAGGTCCCTCGCCAGCCGTGTTTGATACATGGGAAAGGATATTACCAAGGAGCCAACCATGGAAACCACCTCAGTAACGAGCAAGGGGCGAGTCACCATTCCAAAACCGCTGCGGCAGCAATTGGGGTTGCGCCACGGCAGCAAAGTCGAGTTTGTTCTGGTGGATGGCCGCGTGGAAATGCGCGTTGTCAGCACACCCGCCGGCCATCCCGCAAGTGGTTTCGGAATGCTCAAGAGCAAACGGGCGGCCGTGCCGGTGGATTTCCGTCCAGCCCAATTGCTGGCCAGGAGCGGGATAGGACAACGCAAGTGATCGGGCTCAAATAGCGCTTCCCGTGGTTTTAACCGCAGGCCATGCAGTCCTGTACGGTGCGAGTCTTGTCCGTTTCACCTATCCATCAAAAGCCAGAATATGCCCCTGACCCTGCCCCAACTCGAACGTCATCTGTTCAAGGCCGCCGACATCCTTCGCGTATTACGGAGAATTTCGAGGCGCATGAACTGGCGCACTTGCATGAGGCGCATCACACGCCCGAGTTTTGGCTGCTCCTGGAGCGTGCCATGCCGGATTTTATGCAGAGGAAAACCTGGTTCGCCGAGCATGGAATTGATGTGGAAGGCGTCTGAGAACGGAAGGAATCGCCTTCAGCCCATTGGGATTGAACCAACGCCGCGTATGCACCTGGCAGGTCCATTGGCCACCGCGCAATACCCACGTTTGCAAAATTCATAAAGCTATCAGTTTTGGTCGCCGCCAAAACGGTATTTGACCGAGCGCTACGAAACCGCCACTTCGGAGATGCAGTTGGCGGCGTGCCACCCGAAGGTGAGCGCCTTGCTCAGGCCACCGGTGTAGCCGGCGACAGGACCACCTTCGTGGCCGCCGGTGCAGGATCCGGCGGCATACAGGCCTTCGATCGGGCGATCCGATTCATGTATCACGCGGCAACGCTCATCGATGGCGATGCCGCCCATGGTGTAGGTGATCCCCGCACAGATCGGGATGGCGATGAAAGGTGCGGTGACGATGGGCGCGGGCTTGATCGCCTGCGCGGAGCGAGCCGACACCAGCGCCGCGCTCTGACCGCCGGCCACCGCTTCGTTATAAATTCGCACGGTTTCGAGAAGCGCCGCTTCCGGAAGATTCGCGAGGCTCGCAAGCTCTTTCAGCGTCCCGGCCCGATACACCGTGGCGCCGTGTCGGACGAGGCCGGGGTTGGGCGGCCGCGCGAACTGTCGCGCCCGGCCCTCCCAGGTGGTGTTGTCGCAGATCGCCACAGCCTGCGAAGGATCATCAAGCGCCGCGATCGTATTTGCAATGAAAACGCCCCCCAAACCCTCGTCGACGAAACGCTCACCTTGCGCATTCACCACGATGCCGGTGGTGGCGACGTTGTCGACCACCGGATTGGGCCACAGGGCCGGGTTGCATAGCGCATCGCGCGAATGCAGGTGACCGTAGAAGCGGTTCATGCCCTTCACCTTCGCGCCCGCTGCCAGAGCCATGCGCAGACCCGAACCGCGTCCGGTGCCGGCATTTCTCTGCAGCAGACACTCCGGTTTCGGACTGATGTAACGACGCACCAGTTCGGCATCGGCCTGGAAACCTCCGTCGGTGAGCACGACCGCGTCGGCTTCGAATGCCCGGCCCTCTGCGTGCACTCCGCGACATCGGCCATCTTCGAAGATCAGCTCTGTGACACGCATGCCGCGCAACAACCGGCCACCCTTGGCTTCCAGCGCCGCAGCCAGCTTGCGCAGCATCAGGTCGGTGCCGCGTCCATGCCAGTGCAGTCCCGCCTTGTTCGGCGGTGGCGGGGAGAGCACGCCACGACGCTTGTTGCCCTCGACGTACACGGTCACCAGCCGAAGGCCGTGGCCAAGCAGCCAGCGCACCGCTTCGCCCGCCTGTGACGCGAACACGTCGGCGAGCGCAGGATCGGCGAAGCCGCGGGTCTGCGCTTCGATCGCCTGGCGCAGCGCCGCAGTGCCTTCACGAATATCGTGGCGGTACCCGCAATTAAGGAAACCCGCGGCGAAGCGCGAGTTGCACAGGTAACGTTCGTCGCTGCCCTGCTCAAGCAGGGTCACCTCCAACCCGAGCTCGGCACAGCGGTTGGCCGCAGACAAACCCGCGAGGCCGGCACCGACCACCACCACGTGACGGCGGATCATTGGGGCAGCAAAGTCATTTCGTGCAGCCAACATTCCCGGTCGAAATCGCTGGTGGCGCCCGACGCGCGCAACGCATCGTATGAAAGGTGGGCGTCACATGCGGCCTCCACCAAACCGGGCGAGACGCCCTCGACAAGGACGATCCACGCGGGGATGCGGATATCACGGCCTTTGCGCTCCTCCACCTCCGTGCGACTCGCATCCGTATCGGTAACGCACAAATGCGCGCCGACCACACCGCGCATCGCCATGACCACCTCAAGCGCCGCGCCGACCCACTCCCGCAGGGACGCCTCGCGGCCCGTTTCGGGCTCGAAGCCCAGGGTGCACATCGTGCCGCCCTGCGCCCGCCCGAGGGAGACCTCCACGCGCGTATCGCCGCGCGAAAGTTGCGTGGATTGGGGCGCGGTCTGCCGCGTCAGCGGCGTAGGGTTGTTAAGGCGCTCAAGGTAATGCGCACCGCGCAGAACCTGCATTCCCTGGACCTCGTATATGGTGAGAAAGCGGTGAACGCCGCCTTGAACGGATTTGAAACGACGAGCGCGCAGGAATCCCGGAATGCCCACGCGCTCGGGCATGTGCTCGCCGATCATCCAGTCGTAGAACGCTTCCAGTGTATGGTCCGGACGGTTGAAGCGGATGACCACCGCGCCCTGGCCTGCCAGTGCCATCGCCTTATTCCGGCTCGATGCCGGCGTCGCGCATCACCTTGGCGTAGAGCGGTGTCTCACGGCGGATGCGCTCGTCCATTTCCTCGGGCGTACTGCCGATCAACTCGATGGTGAGCGCCTGGAAGCGCTTGGCCGTTTCGGGTGAGCGCAACAGTTCGGCCACGGTGCTGTTCAGTCGGCTGATGATGGCTCGCGGCGTGCCGGTGGGAACCGAGATGCCATCCCAGGTGGACATGTCGAAACCCGTCACGCCGGATTCGGCGACGGTCGGCAGGTCGGGCATTGCCTGCGTGCGCTTGGACCCTGAGGAGGCAAGGCCGCGCAGTTTCCCGGAGCGCATATTCGGTATGGTCGAGGAGCCCTCGAACATGACCTGCACCTGGCCCGCGAGCAGGTCGGCCATGGCCTGTGCCGTCCCCTTGTAGGGCACGTGGGTGATGTTCGCCCCGGTGCGCGACTTGAACAACTCCATCACCAGGTGGTTGGACCCGCCGTGCCCGAGCGACGCGAAGTTGAGCGTGCCCGGCTTCCCCCTGGAAAGGGCTATCAACTCCTGAACCGTGCGCGCCGGCACAGAAGGGTTAACCACCAGGTAGAACGGCGCGGTGAACACCGTGGTGACGCCGGTCAGGTCCTTGAGGGTGTCATAGGGCAGCGACTTGCGCGAGTTCGGCAGGAAGACATAGTTGGTGTTCGAAGCGAACACCAGCGTATAGCCATCCGGCGCGGCCTTGGCGCCCGCCTCCATGGCGATTGCGCCGTTGGCCCCGGTCCGGTTGTCAATCACCACCGGCTGGCCGAGACGATCGCTCAGGTGCTGGGCCGTAGCCCGTGCCACCGTATCCACCATGCCGCCGGCGGAGAATGGCACCAGCATGCGAATGGGCTTGGTGGGCCAGGCATCGGGTACCTGGGCCAAAGCCGCGACCGGGAGAATGCCCTGAACCAAACCGAGTGCCAGAAGAACGGTTCGCTTCATGGTCTTACTCATGGAACTCATGGTAGGTCTTCTGATGGGCCTTGTTGGCGATCTCGACTTCGGGGCCCTCGTAGGGAATACCGACGGATTTGCGCTCATAGGCGGCAACGAACTGGCCGCCGTAGGGACCGCCGCAATAATGGGCGGAGAGGACTTTGTCCCAGACGACGAAGCCGTCATTGTCGACGCAATCGGAATCCACCGACGCGGCGATCACCTTGCCGCATACCATCACACGACCCTCGGCCCATTCCTTGGTCCACTCCACCTCGCATTCAAAGTGGCGCGGGCACTCGAGGATACGCGGCGGCTTGACGAGTTTCGAAGGCAGCGCCGTGAGACCTGCTTTCTCGAACTCGCTCACCCCGGGGGCGAACGGCAATCCGCAGACGCGCACCTTCTCCAGGATGCCGTCTTCCCATTTCGGCAGATTGACGGTGAATTCTCCGGTCGCCTCGATGTTGGCCGCCGTATCCTTGCCGCGCGTGGTCGTGAAAGCGATGTAGACCGGGCGGTGGTGCACGCGCGTGCATGTTCCGTAGCTGGCAATGTTCGGGCGCCCCTGCGCGTCCACGGTGGTGATCATGGCGAGCGCCGAACTGGGTGCGAACAGCTTGTCCCAGTATTTTTCGGGCAGGTCCTGCTTGATGACGGGCATTTTTGGTGGGTCCTGAGAAACTGAAAACAGCAAAATGAAGGCACCGGACGCGGCGCGGAAAGCATTATTTCACACCGCCGCCCAATTGATCGGATTCCTTGCGCTGGAGAATGGCACCAGTACAAGTCGTTTCCACGATCAGGGGAACCGATACAATCAGCGATCAAATTTCTGGCAATCAGCCATGTCTGCGCGCAACGGAACATCAACCGACATCCTGATCTCTGACGGCATACGCTCGGCCGCGGCGCGCACCCCGGACAAGGTCGCGATCATTGAAGGCGGACGACGCCTGACTTATGGCGCGATGGTCTCGCGCATCGACAAGGTTTCCAACTTTGCCCATGAAACGAAGAAAAGCGGCGGATTGGGCCTCTCCCACGGCGACCGTGCCGCGGTGCTGCTGCCCAATCGCATCGAGTACATGGAACTGGTCTGCGGCTTGTCCTCGGCGGGCGTCGCGGTGGCGACCATCGGCCCAGCCGCACCGCCGCCGGAGATCCGATTCATCCTCGAGGATTCCGCCGCGCGCGTGCTGTTCGTTGACCCTGCACTGGAGGCAAACGCCCGCGAGGCGGCGGCGGGCACTGCGGTGGAGCGCATCGTGGTGCTTGGCGACGCATACGAGTCGATCCTCGCCTCCGCCGCTTCCACACCCTGCCCCGTCAGGGTGACTGAACACGATATCTTTTCCATTCCCTATACCTCCGGCGCCACCGGCCGTCCCAAGGGCGTGATGCTCGCGCATCGCGGCCGCGTGCTCGCCTGCTACGCCATGGCCTCCGAACACGGCTGCTACGGGCCCGACGACCGCGCCATCTCCAGCACACCCATGTTCCATGGCGCGGGTTTTCTGATGACTCTGGTGCCCATTTTTTTCGGCGGCACGGTGGAATTGCTCGGACGCTTCGATATAGACCGCCTCTTGGGCGCGGTGACCACCAATGCCGCCACCAGCGTCTACATGGTACCGACCCACTTTGCGGCGATGTTCGCGCAAGGTGACATGGCGAAAAAGCACGATCTTCGCTCGCTCAAGGCGGTGATCTGCGGCACCGCGCCGTTGGCGCAGGCCATGAAGGCGCGAATCATCGAGCGCTTCGGCGAGGGCAAGCTCTACGAACGTTACGGCGCCACTGAAACAAACATCGTCACGGCACTGCGGCCCGTGGACCAGTTGCGCAAGATTGCCTGCGTGGGCCAACCGCTGCCTGCCACGTTCATCCGGGTACAGGACGATGCGGGCAACGAACTGCCTGCAGGTGAAGTCGGCGAACTCGCAGTGGCCTCGCCCTACCTTTTTTCCGGATACCTCAATCTGCCGGAGGTGACCGCCGCCTCGATGCGCGGCGATTGGTTCATCACCGGCGATCTCGGACGCCGGGACGAGGAAGGCTACCTGTATCTGGTTGACCGCAAAAACGACATGATCATCACCGGCGGCGAGAACGTCTATCCGCGCGAAGTGGAGGAGGTCCTGCTCGCGCATCCGGCGGTCGCCGAATGCGGCGTGGTGGGCCTGCCGCATCCGCACTGGGGCGAACAGGTCACCGCGTTCGTGGTGCTGCGACCCGAGATGAACGCGAGCGCGGAAGAACTGAGCGCGGCGTGCGCCTCCCGGCTCTCGAAGTACAAGGTCCCCAAGGAGATCGTTTTCAGGCCCTCTCTGCCTCGCAACAGCATGGGCAAGGTATTGCGACGCGCGCTGCGGGAAACACCCGGCAACGCTATTTGAGGCCGAGGAATGTTTCCGCGTTGTGGCGCAGCACCAACTGCTTTTCCTCCGCGGTGAACAGCGGCGACTCCTCGATCCACTTCACCGCTCCGCCAAGGATGTCGCCCCCTGCGGGGTAGTCGGTGCCGATGACGATACGGTCCGCGCCGGCGCGCTTCTTGAGAAGTTCGAGCGAATCCTCGTCGTGCACCAGGCAGTCGAAATACATCTGCGAAAGATAGTCCACCGGCGGCTTCGCCATGGTGCGCGAGTCGGCGCGCTGAACGTAACGCAGGTTCAGCCGTCCCACGCCGAAGTGGATCCAACCGCCGCCCTGCGTGAACATGATGCGGATGTCCGGATGCCGGTCGAACAGGCCGCTGTGAACCAGCGACATGGCCGCGAGGCTCGATTCCAGCGGCGCGCCGAAGGAATTCCAGAAGTTGTATCGGGGAAAGCGCTCCTCACCCGCTTTTTCCCAGATGACGGGGTGAACCATTATCGCAACGCCCATCTTTGCGGCCGCCTCGATGATCGGCAGGACTGAAGGCTCGTCCAGATTCATCCTGCGCACGTGGGTGGCCATCATGATCGTGCTCAATCCGAGCTTCATGGCGTGCTCGAGCTCCTGCAACGCGAGCGCAGGGTGCTGCATGGGCAGCACGGCGACGCCCCGGTACTTGTCCGGATACGCCTTCTGCACCTCGGCCACTTCCTCGTTCACCTCGCGGCAGTACTGCACCGAATTCGCCTCGTCAAGGAAATAGCTGAAGAAGGTGGCCGTCAGCACCAGGTTCTGCAGGTCGATGCCCTCCTTTTCCTTTCGCATTGCCGCGCGCCCGGCGGGATCATCAAGGATGGATTTCGATGCCGAAAAAGGCAGCGCCTCGTGGCCGTGGACCACGAATTCATGACCTTTCTCATTGCGGAACAAGTGCCATCCGTACCAGTCGCGCCCCGCCTTGGCCGCGCTCACCAGTCCGCGCGGGGTCCAGTGGCAGTGCATGTCAATTGCCATTACCGATCCCTCATGGAAGCTTGTACAACCGGCGCGCGTTGTCCCTCATCACCTTGACCTTCGCGTCCTCGCGCAGGCCCAGCGCCTCGATCTCGTCGCGAGTCCGCTTGAAATCGAGCACGGGATAGTCGGTGCCGAACAGCACCTTGTCCTGCCCATAGGTATTGAGATACTGGATGAACTGCGGCGGCCAGTATTTCGGGCTGTGCGCATCCGAGCCGATATACACGTTGGGGTGCTTCCAGGCCATGGCGATCATTTCGTCGGTCCAGGGGATGCCCACATGAATGCCGATGATCTTCAGCTCCGGAAAATCGCAGGCAATGCCGTCGATCAGAATCGGCCGGCCCACGCTCCTCAGTGGCTGCTCGGGCGTGTAGATAAGCGACTGGCCGACCTGCATCTGCACCGGCACGTCGAGTTCGACGCATTTCGCATAGAACGGATACCAACGGGCGTGATCGGGGGCCAATTCGAACCAGTGCGGATACATGTGAGCGCCAATGAAGCCCAGTTCACGCACCGCGTGCTCCAGAGCCCGCACGCCTGCCATGCCTTCGGTGGGGTCGATGCCGGCAAGTCCCGAGAATCGGTCGGGAAAAGCACGTATCGCCTCGGCGACAATTCCATAGGGCAGATGCCAGCTTCCCGGCAGGCCCAGTCGTCCGGTTTTTGTCGCAACCAGGAACGCACGCTCAATGCCGGCGGCGTCCATCAGGGAGAGCATGCGTTCGTGGGAAAGACCTGCGCTGATCGATGTGTCGCGCCCGATCTTCTTCGAATAGAAGTCCGAGAACCACGCAGGCCGCAACCCCAGGACCTCCGGAGTAATCGGGTTGACCACGCAGTCAATGGCTTGGATGGAGTAGCTCACGGTTCAATCAGCAATGGTAGTTGTTGGAGTGCATTCGTTAGCTTCCTGCCCGAAGGTCCCATGTTACTCACTACCCGCCGTGAACCCGGAGCTTTTGATCACCGGCGCCCACCGCTCGGTGTCAACCCTCACCAGGTCCATGAACTGCGCAGGCGTCAATTCACGCCTCTCAAGCTGCCAATCGCGCATGCGCTTGGTCAGCTCAGGAGTTCGCAACGATTGCTGGACGACTTCATGGTAGCGGCGCACCAGGTCGGCGGGAGTACCACCCCGGGCAAACAGGCCATACCATCCGGAGGCCGACAAAGTGGAATAGCCAAGCTCGCGGAACGTCGGAATATCCGAAAACTCGGCCGAGCGGCCATCGCCCGTCTGGCCAAGTACTCGCACCTTGCCAGCCTTCGCATGCGGCAGCAACGAACCCAGTGGGACGACGGCGACAGGCACATGGCCACCGACCAGATCGGCGATCGCGGGCCCCGTGCCCTTGTAAGCCACGTGTGTCAGCCGCGCACCGGTCGCCTGGGCGAGCAACACGCCGTAGAAATGCAGGATGCTCCCGGCGCCGGGGGTTCCGTATCCGGCGGGGCCGGCCGGGCCCTGAGTCCAGGCGATGAAGCTGCGCACGTCCGTTGCGGGGACGGCGGTTCCGACAGCAAGCGCCATCCGGTAATCTCCCGTATGCGATACGGGGGCGAAATCGTCGGGCGTGTAGGTCGGCTTCCTGACGGTATGCGGGTAGATGCTGACATTGGAGTCGGTCGTCATGAGCAATGTCGCCCCGTCTGCCGGTGACTGCAGCAGCGTATCGACGGCAAGTTGACCCGATGCACCGGCGCGTGTCTCGACAATGAAGGGCCGGCCGGTCGCCTCCCGCAGCCTGTCCGCCAAGACACGCGCCTGCTGATCCTGCACTCCGCCGGGTGGATATCCCACCAGGATTCGGTATTGGGTCTGTGCAACGACGCAAGTCGTGCCCGCCAGCAGGCCTACCGACAGGGCCAGGGTAGATACCAGAGAAAATGTTCTTGAGATGCTCATGCGCTGCTCTCCGTTTGACGTTGCATGTCGGGACTCGCGAGTGATTTCGGAATTCATTATTCGATACATGTCAGCGATACCTATCAGTCAAAATGATCAGCTCTTGAAACAGCGACAATCAAACCAAAACAGATAAGGCCTATGGCGCCCTCCAGAGCACTTCCGTTTTGCCGCCCGCAAGCGAAATCATGGCCGAGGCGAAGGCGTGTTGCAGCGTACCCCGGCTCAAGCCCACCGTGAGTGAGTAAGTGCCCTCGGCCACCATCGAACCTGGATCCCCGGGCGCAAGGTTGGGTGCTTCGTGCAGCGAGAGGCCGATGCCATGGGCGAGTGAACCGGTGAGCGCGGCATGCGGTGCGAAGCCCTCCACCGCCGGTGCAATGGCTCTCGCCAAATCGTCGCCAACGGTGCCCGGGCGAGCCACCGCAATCATCCGTTCAATCGCCTCGGTCGCGGCTTTCTGAATGGCATTGCGACGCTGCGATAGTGTCACGAAACCTTCAGCCCAGTACCCCTGATAGCGCACCGCGGCATACACCACGAAGCGCTCGGCGCGTTCTTCGAGTGGACGATCAAACGGGCGCAACGTGCGCCCGCCGTCGATGCTGAACAGTGTGCGCGCGTCCTGGGCGGCATTGGCAAAGGCGGTGCCTTCGGCGGCAAGGACCGCGTCCGTCACCGAAGCGCCCGAGCGCCAGGATTCGGCCAGCGTGTCGACGGTTTTTCCCAGGATTTCTGCGGCACGGCGCACCACCACCAACTCGCGCGGACGCTTGCGATGCATCAAATCGACAATCGCCGCGTCGGCATTGCCAGCAACGAGCCCCCCTGCGGTCAGCGCCCCGATAACCGCGTCGTGGACCTGGGGCTTCATTGCGCCCTCGTCAACCAGGCCAACGGTGCCTGTTTCAATGCCGGCGTCCTTGAACCAGGTTCGCAGCGTCTCGCCGAGATTGCCCGCCATCCTGACATCCTCCATCCACGCAAGCGCGGCTTCCCGCTTGATGTCGCGCAGGCCCGCCCAGCAGATCAACCGCGGCACACCGGTCTGCCCTATCAGCGCCAGCGCCGTGCGATTTCGCGGCGAATAGTTGGTGGAATAGGTGACAAAGGCGTTGTCTTCGGCGTCGCCATAGGCGATCAGGCCGGACCAGCCGTTATGCTTCATCAGGTCTTGAGCAGCTGTGACCCGCAGCTCGAATTCATCCGGCGGAATCTGTTCTTCGTCCAGCATGTAGGAGCCGAAGACGGTGACCGGTTGCATGGTACGCATGAAAATTTCCTCTATACGGGAATGCTTGTCAGCTTGGAGAAGCGCGTCGTCAGAGGTTCGGCGCAGGTTTGGGTAATAACCACCGGCTCGCCGACCATCATGTACCCGCCGCCTGGAAGGAACTGGTTGGGATGCATGACAAAGGTCATGCCTTCCTCGAGCACCATCTCGTTGTCGGTGCCGATGTCGCCGGGCAACGACGAAACACTGCCCAGGCCGTGGCCGCGTACCCGCATATACGGCGGGCGGCAGTACTCGGAGAAACCGTGCTTCGCAACCGCCTCGTTCATCATGTTCGCGACATGCGCGACCGTGTTGCCGGCCGCACCGGCCGCAAGGCCTGCTTGCATCGACTCCCAGAGAATGTCGTGATTGCGTTGCTGGACCTCGTTGATCGGCCCCAGAACGGCGGTGCGGCAGATCTGAACGAAGTGCCCGTCGGCACCCGGGGAGATCTCGCCCAATATCAGGTCACCCTTGGCAAGGATGCGCCGACCCGGAGGACGCGGACCCTTGGGCATTTGCGAGCTTGCCATCAGGAGGAAGTTGTCATCGGCACCCAGCGCCTTGGAATACCGGTAGAGATCGGATGCCAGCTCGTACTCGGGCATGCCCGGTCTGGCAACCTCCAGCAGCCGGTCAAAAATCTTTTCCGCCATCGCCGCGACTTCACGCGCGATGCGGATTTCGTCAGGCGTCTTGCGGGCACCCGCGCGCTGCATCGCGCCGTTCATTGGAACCATGCGATCACCCCATTCGGCCCGGATAGGAGCAACGGTTCGATGCGCGAGCGTGGACAATCCATCGACCCCAATTTTGCGCGTGCGGCCGTGCCGGTTTGCCGCCTTGATGACCGCGCCGGCGAGGTCGTCGCTTGCAATGACATTGCATCCCGGCGCCTGCTCGCGGGCGCGCTCGGCATCCCAGGACGGCGAGACGATCACCGTGCGCTCTCCGTCGGCCTCGAGCAGGACACAGGAGTCGCCCATGTTCTTGAAGCCCGAAAGAACCCGCGTCGAGTTGGTGGCACCCATGTTGTGCCCCGACGCGGTAAACGCCGCAAAGAGCTCGACGCCGTGCCTGGCCATCTCATCCTGGACCCATTTGATGCGGCTCTGTTCAACCATTCGTTCTACTCCTCTTGGCGGCGACACGCCGCAGTATTGCGAGTGCCGCATGTTAGGGCGTCGCAGGGGATGCGACAAGGTGGTGAATCCCGCCTCGCGTATTCAGCGGCCATCTGGCGGCGGCCAATCGTTCAGCGGCCTATCGTCTTTCCGCGCGCGACCGAGGCGATAATGCCGGCGCCGCTCAGAAGAGCCGAGACGACGAATGCGGCTTTCATGGCCTGCAGAAAAAACTCGTGGTTTGCCGGCGTAATGTCGGCCCTGCCCAGAAACAGCGACACCAGCAGAACCACAATGCCCTGGCTCAACGCCTGGCCCGTCAGGCGCATGGTGCCCAGCGTCCCCGAGGCCACGCCGCGAAATTTCGCCGGCAGGGCGCTCATCACGGAGTTGGTATTGGGCGAGCTGAAGAAACCGAAGCCCGCGCCCATCACCACCTGGGCCGCGATCACCAGGTGAAGATTCACCCCGGCATCCAGGAATGCGAGCATCGAAAATCCCACGACGGTCAGCAGCATGCCCAACGACGCCACCACCCGCGGTTCCACCCGGTCCGAGAGGCCGCCGGCAATCGGCGAACAGATCACCATCAGCACCGGCTGCGTGATGAGGATCAACCCTGCGTAAGCCGCGGAATAGCCACCGACGTACTGCAGATACAGGCTGAGCAGAAACCCTGTGGAGAACGTTGCGCTGTAATTGAGCAGCGCAGCGAGATTGGACAGCATGAAACCGGGATTCTGGCGGAACGCCGCGATGTTCATGACCGGTAATCGCTGGCGCGATTCCCAACGAACAAACACACCAAGAATGACAATCGCAATGGGCAGCAACACCAGTCCACGAACCTCGGCAAGGCTGGAGAATGCGTAGATGAGAATGCCGATGCCGGCACAACCAAGCAGCGCGCCAACAAAATCGTATTTTTCGCCCTTCGCCTCGGCCCATTCGTCCTTGAAGCGAAGCCATACGAGCACCATGATCAGACAATCCACGAGCACGTTGATAATGAACAGGCCCTGCCAGACGAAATGCTCGGCAATCAATCCCCCGATCAACGGTCCTACCGAAAGGCCGATATAGGCGGACGCAGCATTCATTCCCAGCGCCCTGCCGCGTTCGCTGGCGGGGAAGACCGCGGTCAATATCGCCGTGGAACTGGCAAATATGAGCGCGCTGCCAAAGCCCTGCAGGGCACGAAAGGCAATCAGCCAGGCGCCCGAGGGCGCGATGGTGCACAGGAGAGACGCGGTCAAATCCAGGCAGATGCCGATCTGGAAAATTTTCTTTCTGCCCACGATGTCGGCCAGACGGCCAAATGGAATCAGAAAGGCCGCCGCCGCAAGCAGGTAAGCCGTTGCCACCCAGCCCATGGCAACCGCGTCCATTGCAAGTTCCGCGCCAATGGCAGGCAGCGCCACGTTGAGCGCTGAGCCCGTGAAAGGCGTGAGGAAAGCACTCAACATCGCGGCAAGCAGCACCACGTTCTTGCCGGTTTCATTTGCCGGCGATTGCATCTGTTTGTTCACCTGGAATTGACCTGCTTTTTTATTTTTTCGCGTTACCGCCTGCGGCGCCAACGTCCTGATGTCCAATCATCGCACCGGCACCCCATTTACGCGAGGACGCTGGACACTCGACCCGACTTGAATTCTGACACGGATCTCCGGCTTTCTTTCAGCCCGACGGGGCTCCCGGAAAGTCTGCAAACAAGAAGACAGCTATCCAAGCACGCTTTCATCTTTCACCATTTACAATAATCGCGGTCCGGAATATAAACTTGCGTTAGGTTGGCGCAAAAGGGGTAGCTCCATGTCGGGAATCATTGTGCGGGTGGTCGCCATTGCGCTGTTTGTGACCGGACACGGAGTGATGATGGCACCTGCGCTTGCGGAATATCCCGATGCGCCCATCCGGCTGGTAATTCCGTTCGCATCCGGAAGCGCGACCGATACGTCGGCCCGCATCTATGCCACGGCGCTCAGCAGGCAGTTCAGCCAGCAAGTCGTCCCCGACAACAGGCCCGGTGCCGGCGGCACCATCGGCATGGAGTTGGTTGCACGAGCCGCGCCCACGGGCTATACGATTGGCTACGCGGGAGCGGGTCCGCTTGCCATCAATCGCAGCGTCTCCGAAAAGCTTCCTTACGATGTAGACAAGGATTTTGCACCGATTTCGCAGGCCAATGAAACGCCCCTCATGCTTGCGGTGTCGCCTTCGTTGCCGGTGAAAACGCTGAAAGAGCTTATTGCGCTGGCAAGATCCAGGCCGGGCCAGTTGAGCAACGGTTCATCCGGAACAGGAACGATCGGCTATCTCGCCGGCGAGTTGTTCAAGGTGATGACCGACACGCGAATCGAGCATATTCCGTACAAAGGCGGCGCCCAGGCGGCAATCGACGTCATGGCCGGGAGGGTGCAGCTGATATTCGATCCCAGCAACGGCATTTCACCCTTTGTGAAATCGGGCAAACTTCACGGACTTGCCGTCACAGGGTACCGACGGCTGACCGCCTTCCCGGAAATACCGACGGTTGCGGAATCCGGCGTCCCCGGCTTCGAGGTCACGACCTGGGGCGGTTTAATCGCGCCGGCGGGTGTACCACCGGTTATCATCGCGAGGCTCAGTCAAGAGATGCGAATTGCAGCTGCCTCGAGGTTCGTCAAGGAAAGCTATGAACCTCTCGGGGCCGAACCGCGTGCCGGCACGCCTGGGGAATTTACAGCATTGATACGACGGGACGCGGCGAAGTGGGCTGACGTGATGAGGCGCGCTGAAATCAATGCGAAGTAACTCGCGCCTGACGCGACTCAAGCGGCCGGCGTCCATGGCGCCTGTGGCTTCGTGAGCCCTACGACGAAGCCAGCCCCGGAGGCCGCCCCCAAACGTGTCCTTTTCGTTGGGAACAGTTACCTTTATTACGGTGACGGCATGCACAATCACGTCCGTAGGCTTGCCAATGCCGCGGATGAGAAAATCCAGATACAGGCTGCGACCTACAAGTCGGTCACGATCAGCGGATCAGAGCTTGGCGATCATGACATCAGGGCGTACCTTAATCCTGGCCGGATTCGTGTCGCTGAGCCATTTGAAATGGTGATCTTGCAGGGCGGAAGCGCCGAGGCCTGCTCGCCCGGGGGGCGAGATATTTTCCAGGCAACCGTCATTGATTTCGACAGGCAAATCAGGCTATCCGGAGCGACAACCGCGCTTTACATGACACACGCCTACGTGGCGCCTCATGAGGATGCCCACCCGGGGATGATCAGGGAAATCGAATCGTTGTATGTGTCAACGGGAAACAGGATTGGCGCCCTGGTCATTCCCGTGGGCCTTGCCTTTGAAGAGGCCTACCGGCGGCGGCCGGGGATGCTGCTGCACAAAGCCCACGACGGCAGCCACCCCGATCTGCTTGGAACCTACCTTGCCGCTTGCGTGACCTATGCGACCCTCTACGCCAAGTCGCCTGACGGAAATCTCTATGACTACTACGGGGGCATCGACAGAGACACCGCGCGATTTTTACAACAGGTTGCTGAAAGCACCGTTCGCCTTTTCTTTTCGCCGAATTGATTTTTACGGCTGGAAAAGGTTGTGGCGCCAAGTCAACGACGCCAATTCAAAAACCCTGTGGCTTCTTGTCGCTGTAGACAATTTTTCCACCAACCATGGTCATGACCGGCTTCACGTTCCTCATATCATCGACTGCTATGCTCATGTAATCCCGATCCAGCACGACCAGGTCCGCCAACTTGCCTTTTTCCAGGGTGCCGAGATCCTTTTCCATGAACAGGATGTAGGCATTGGAGCGCGTATGCGCAATGAGCGCCTCCTCACGCGTGATCCGTTCTTCGGGTTTGTACTTCACGATATCGGGAAAGATCTTCCCAGCGGTGTATTCCCAGATGGTATGAAAAGGGTTGTAAGTAGCCACGACCGTGCCATCCGATCCCATTCCCCAGACAATACCGCTGTCCTGGATGACACGAATCGGAGGTGAAACCTCACCCTTGATTACCGGCTTGACAACATGATTGTGCACGGTCGCAACCCAACCCTGCCGCTTCGCACGTTCGATACTCTCCCTGCTGACCAGATCAAGGTGACCCAGTGTCCATCGCAAATCACGTATCGGATGTTCTTTGCTTATCTCATCGGCGATATCGAGCATTCCCTTCGCCGTGGTTTCCAGCATAACGTGTTCGTTGATCTGCCATCCGCCTTTGGCGGCGGCCATTGCAATATGGCGAAAATCACCGTAGACCTCATCGGAAAAAACATGGCCGGGGTTGGTGGTGTCATGCAAAGGTCCGTACAAATGCTCTCCGATTCCGAACTGCCCGAAACGATTGTTGCGCTGAAACGGCCTTTCGCGGGCGATCTGCTCCGCCGCGGCGATTGCAGTGCGCGACGTTTCCGCCCAATAGCGCAATGTGTAAAAAACCCTAAGGCCGAGGTTGTCCTTTTTTACAAGCCGCTCCACCGGCTCGTAGGAGCCATCGATGTAGCCAACGTCATAGACGGTGGTCAATCCCATGCTGTTCAAATAACGATTGAATGCCTTTACCTCGTCCATGCGCTTTTCGACGGTTTTGGCATAGGGAAAATATTTCAACGCGGCGTACATCACACGGCGCCCGGTTTCGCTGTCGGTACGCACAACCGATCCACCCTTGTATAGATCGGGAATGGCCGGGGCGATCGCCTTTACCGCGAGTCCATTCATGTAGAACGTAATGTATGTTTTCTGAATGAATACCGGATTATTGGGCGCTGCAGCGTCCAGTTCCTCCTGGGTGAAGCCGCCAGGCTTGTCCGCAAATTGCTGCTCGTGCCATCCGCCCAAAATGAAAATCCATTCACCCGGCTTGATCGCGCGCGCCCTTGCCGCGATTTTTTCGAGAACTTCCTTGCGCGAGGTAATGCCGTGAATCGGCGTCTCGTAGGCGCCGAAGTCGGTTCCACGCAGGTAATGCAAGTGGTTGTCGATCAACCCGGGCACCACGGTACGTCCTGATAAATCGGTTTGACGGGTTGAATGACCGGCCATTGAACGAACGGATTTCGAATCGCCAACGGCGACGATCCGCTCGCCGCGGATGGCAATCGCGCTTGCAATGGAAAACTTGCTGTCGACGGTGAGAATTTTGCCGTTGTACAGAATCAGATCGGGCGCCTGTGCGGTCGCGATCGCCGGCAGAAGAACGCCGGCAAGCAGGAAATATCTGACCAACCCGGAAGGCATCATTCAATCTCCAATCATTTTTTCAAGGCGGACTTCCCGAACCTTGGCGTAGCTGACGCATCGGCGCAATGCATCCGGGCCAACCCACCCTCACTCGACCTGGATCTTGAAATCACGAATCACCTTGCCCCATTTTGCGGCGTCCGACTGGATCACCTCGGCGAACTGCTCAGGGGTGCTTGCAATGACATTGAAACTCAGTTTTTGCAATCGTTCGCCAACCGAGGGATTGCGCATGATTGCAACCACCTCCCGATTCAAACGTCCAATTATTTCCGCCGGCGTACCGGTGCGCGTCACCATTCCATTCCACGCCACGCCAACCGCGTCGGGAACACCCTCTTCACTGATGGTTGGCACCTCGGGCATCTGCGACATTCTTCCTGGAGACAGTACGGCAAGCGCTTTGAGGCGGCCGGCACGCACCTGCTGGATGGAGCTGGGCACCGCGTCAAAAAACAACTGAATCCGCCCGGCAAGCAGATCGGTGGTCGCCTGGTCTGTCGCCTTGTAGGGAACAAAGGTCAGATCCATGCCTGTCCGTTCACGAACCAGTACCGCGGCAATATAGGGCAGTCCGCTGGTGCCCCCGGTTGCCGAGAATGAATACTTGCCGGGTTGCGCCTTTACGATGCCGACAAACTCCTTGAAACTTTTGGCTGGAAAAGAACCTGGGGCCACCAGCCAAATGTCCACTGCCGCCAGCAAACTGATGGGAGCGAAGTCCCTTATCGGGTCGTAGGTCAGCTTGGGAAAAAGAGCCTGATTGTAGGAAAGAAGACCCGCCTGGGTAACCATCACGGTATAGCCATCCGGGGGCGACTTCAACAGTGCCTGTGAAGCAATGATGCCGCTTGCACCCGGCATGCCCTCCACGACCATGGGCTGGCCCCACGCGGTTTGCAGTCCGTCGGCGACCGTGCGGGCGAGAATGCTTACGGCGGTCCCCGGGACTGTGGGCATGATGATTCGCAACGGCTTCACCGGATACTGCGCAAAACCCAACCCGGACGCGCACATTGTGAAAAGCGACCCAATCAGCAAGACGCGCCGTATGCCGGGATAAAAAATCAATCGCATGAACCTCTCCCGCATCAATGTTCCCTGGAAAATTGGAATGCCCGCTGCCGGATATCACTCAGCCTTCAGATTCGCCGCTTTGGCCGCCAACGCGTAGCGGGACAAATCCTCGCGCATGAATTTCTCAAACGCCTCTCCCAATAGCATGCCGGGCTCCACGCCTGCGGCTATGAGTTGTTGCTGGGTCGCGGGATTATTCAGCACCAGGGCCAGTTTCTCCATTAGTTTGGCCACGATTGCCGTTGGCGTTGCCTTTGGCACGACCAGGCCTCCCCAGCCCACACTCCGAAATGCGGGGACTCCCGCCTCGGCAATGGTCGGCACATCCGGCAGTTGCTGCGCACGACTTTCCCCTCCCACACCCAGAACCTTGAGCCGGCCATTTTTGATCTGACCGAATACGGCCTGCAAAGGCGACGCGTAGTATTGAATCTCTCCGGCTATCAAAGCACTGACCGCACCATTGCCCCCCTTGTAAGGCACAACTAAAGCATCGATCTCCGCCAGCGCGTTGAAAAGCGATCCAGCAAGATGGCTCGCCGAGCCTATCCCCGCAGTGCCCATGTTCAACTGCCCCGGCTTCGATTTTGCCAAGGCCACCAGTTCTCTCACACTTCCAACACTCAGACTGGCGGGCACCACCAATGCATTGTGCGATACCGAGTACCTGCCCACCGCCACAAAATCTCGAAGCAGGTCGTAACCAAGATTCTTGTGCGCGTACGGCAACACCATCTGCGGACTGCCAACGATCACCAGTGTATAGCCGTTGGGTGGCGCGCTCGCCGCGAACTGCATGCCTAGCGCTCCACCCGCCCCCGGGCGATTTTCCAGCACAGCCGGTTGACCCAATGCCGCTCCCAATGCCGGTGCAAGCGCGCGCGCTCCGACGTCGCCCGCGCTTCCGGCCTCCTGAGCAACCAAAAAACGCAGGGGTTTGTTGGGGTAGTCCGTGCCCCCTTGGGCGAAAGCCAAACAGGAGATCGCATTTATCAAAATGCCAAGCAGCGATGCGAACATCGATCCTCGCGCACAAACCACTGGACGGTTACGCATACTCTTCAAATGACTCACCCAAATGCCTCACAAGCGAATAGTGGAATTGCCTAGACCTGCAAATCGGGGCAGGGAATCGTTACTGACCTTAATTGGGCGTACCGGATAAAGTCAAGAAATTCCGCTTCTGCGCGTCATGCCCCCCATGTTGTAGTATTTGGCTCGCTTGGACCTCGCGGTGTGACTCGATGCCACATCGGAATCTACTTATTAAAAAAGAGAGCGAACAATGGCGCGAATAAGCTTCGTCCATCCGGACGATATCAGTGACCCTGAAATGCGCGAGTGGATGGCAGCCGCGATGAATACGGGCACGCCAGGTCCTGAGAATCAGGCAATACGGGCACACAACAAAACCGTGATGCGTTCGTTCACCATGCTTGGCGTGACGATGCGTGCCGAGGGCCTGCTCGAGCAAGATTTGCGCGAATTGATGCGCGCCCGCATGTCCACCTCTTGGGGACGAATGTTTGCTACCGATTGTCACTATTGAGGCATGATGAACTCTGCACAGTTCGTGCATGATAAAAATCACCGCAACTACCTCCTGGATGGCGAACAGTCTTTCCTCAAGTCGGACCTTTTCACCCCCAGGGAAAAAGTGGCCCTGCGTTATTGCGATGCCATCATCAACAATCCAACTCATGCCGACGACGAGATGTGGGTCGAGTTGCACAATCACTTCAGCGAACCGGAACTGGTGGAGCTTGGTCATTACATTGGCTTCATGTCCGGTGGCCAGCGCTGGTTGCTGACGCTTCATACGCAACATGGCGAACTGGCCGAGTTCATGGCAAAAAGGGAAGCGGAAAAGAAGAATGCAGTGTCAGGCGGCAATCCTGCGCCCGCAATCCCGGAACCGGCTGCGGGCAGGTAACGCCCCTCCCCTTGATCTCACGGAATTGAAGTTCAAAAAGGCATTTGCATGTATCGCCATGGCCTGAATTCACTCATTGCAATCATCGCCTTTGCGACACTTCCTGAAACTGCGTTCGCCCTCGATGCGGCAGGCGTTCTCCGGCTCGCGGATCGCGAAATGGGCGGAGATCATTTAAATACGGTTCGCTACACCCACACAGGGTCGGAGTTTGTCATGGGGCAAAGTTTCCGTCCCGGCGAATCGTGGCCAAAATGGAATTTCGACTCCAAGACTGTTTCAATCAATTACCAGACCGGCGCCTGGAGTGAAGCGCTGAACGGAAACCGGACGCGTGACGTCATACCGCCTCGAGGCGGCGGGGATCCATCCGGACCACGCGGTATTGCGCTGACCAAAGACGGGCTGGCCTGGGTGCAGTTTCCGCAAGGCGCGTTCCCCAATCCCTGGACTGCGCATGACCGAAACCATCAACTGTGGGTTACGCCGCACGGAATAATAAAAGCCGCAATCAGGAACAGCGCCCGCCTCCAGTGGAAAACCCGTGAAGGCAAGTCTGTCGCCGCTGTTTCATTTACCGAGCCGGGAAAGTTCAGTGCAACGGCGTACATCAATGAAGACTATCTGGTCGAACGTATTGAGTCACGCTTCCCGCAGACGTCCTATGGCGAAGTACCGGTAATCACGACTTTTTCCGAATACAGGGATTTTGGTTCCATCAAGTTCCCGTCTCGCATCCGCCAGACGCACGGAGGCTTTCCTTCCCTGGATATCACGGTCACGGAAGTGCGTCCCAATGACCCGGTCGATATTGTCGTGCCGGAGTCGATACGTCAGACAACCGAAATCCAGAAACTGACTACCGTCAAGGCGGCCGACGGCGTGTGGTTCATCCCGGGTTCGCACAACAGCGTGGCGATCGAGATGAAAGACCACATTATCGTTGTCGAAACGCCGTTGACAACAGAACGGGGGCGCGCGGTACTTGAATCGGCCAAAGCCGCCATTCCCGGAAAGCCCGTCAGATTCGTCATCAACACACACCATCACATTGACCATGCGGGCGGACTACGCGCGGCGGTTTCCGAAGGTGCAACCATCGTTACACATGTAACGAGCGCCCCCCTGTATCAGAGATATTTTTCGGAGCCCCGAACCCTGGTTCCTGACGAATTGGCGGCGACGAAAAGGAAACTGAAGCTCAGGACGGTCGGGGACAAATCGGAAATCAGCGACGGGACGCGAAGTGTGGAAATCCATCACATGCGCGGCCAGGGCCACGCGGACAACATGCTGATGGTTTATTTGCCGAAGGAAAAGCTCCTGATCGAAACCGATGCATTTTCACCGCCCCCGGCAAACACCACTCTTGCCCCTCAAAACCTGCCGTTGGCGGCGAACCTTGCCGAAAACATCAGGAAGCTCAATCTTGATGTGGAACGCATCATCCCGCTGCATGGCCCGATTGTGCCTTTGAGCGAATTGCAGCGCGCAATGGGCCCCCGGCAATAGCCTGCCCGTCAACCGCCGCACAAACGCCCAACCCCGCTCAAAATCCGACACCGGACCGGAGCAGCATTTGGGATGCACTTTGCCCCCGGTCGTGGCAACATGCTGCCTCTTCAAATCGGGAGACCATGATGTCGGGCAAAACAACTAGAACCAGTCTCTTGACCGTCGCGGTTTTGCTAGCGGTCAACCTGCAACACGCAGCAGCACAATCCTATCCGGTCAAACCGGTTCGCCTGGTCGTCCCTGCCGCCGCGGGCGGCCCGACAGATATTCCCGGGCGCATCATTAGCGATTCGCTCTCCAATTCGACCGGACAGCGCTTTCTGGTCGAGAACCGCACCGGCGCAGGCGGCATGATCGGCGCGGAGGCAGTCATGCGCTCCGACGCCAACGGCTACACCCTGCTCTATGCCAATACCAGCGTGGTATCGGTCAATCCGGCCTTGTATCCGAAGATCACCTACGACGCCTCCAAATTCGCCTACGTGGGCTTTGTTTCCAGTTCCGCCCAGGTGCTGGTCGCAAACCCGAAGGCACCGTACAAAACCTTTCAGGAAATGCTCGCCTTCGCAAAGGCGAACCCCGACAAGATCAATTTCGCCAGCGGTGGCATCGGCACCCTGCCGCACCTGACGTTCGAACTGCTGCGTCTCGAAACCGGC
>CAIUKQ010000368.1 GCA_903899705.1 uncultured beta proteobacterium | reverse complement strand
GTCACGATGGCCGCGGAATCGCGGTCACGATCCCCTGGAACCTCGGTCACGATGCGGCGGAATCACCGGTCACGATGACGTGGAATACGCACTTGTCGACCAAGATGGTTGGCGAAACCCTTGAGCAGCACTGCGAAACCGAGTTCAATCGCATTCGGGCAACCGCGTTTCCCAGGGCCTATTTCGAGAAGGACAACGACGCGCGCACTGGCAGCAAGGGCGACTACATATTTCGCGACTCCGATGATGCCGGCACGGAAATCGTCTCGATCATGTTCGAAATGAAGAACGAGAACGATCGCACCGCAACGAAGACCAAGAACGAGGATTTTTTAAAGGAGCTCGACAAGGATCGCACGGAGAAGGGGTGCGAGTACGCGGTGCTGGTCTCACTGCTGGAGCCCGACAGTGAGCTCTACAACACCGGGATCGTGGACGTTTTCCACCGCCACTCGAAGATGTATGTCGTCCGACCGCAGTTCTTTCTTCCAATCATCACGCTACTTCGGAATGCGGCAATGAACTCGCTCAAATACAAGTCGGAGCTTGCGCTCGTCAAGGCGCAGAACATCGACATCACGAACTTCGAAACCGAGCTCGACACCTTCAAGACCGCATTCGCGAAGAACTACGACCTCGCCTCCAAGCGCTTCCAGATGGCGATCGAGGAGATTGACAAATCGATCGACCACCTGCAGAAGACTAAAGAGGCCCTGCTCGGAACCGATCGGAACCTTCGTCTTGCAAACGACAAGGCGCAGGACGTGACGATCAAGAAGCTGACTCGGGGCAACCCGACGATGGCGGCCAAGTTCTCCGAACTAAAGAGCCAAGGTCCTGCCGATACCGACTGAGCAGGACTTTGACATTCGAATCGTCGACCCCGGTTATTTCTTGTAACGACTCACCGGCCTCGGCAACCCCAGGTTCTCCCGCAACGTCTTCCCCTCGTACTCGGTGCGGAACAGACCGCGCTTTTGCAGTTCAGGCACCACGAGGTTGCAGAAGTCATCGTGCGAACCGGGGATGTAGGGGGGCATCACACAAAAGCCGTCGCAAGCGCCGGCCTTGAACCACTCTTCCATGTAGTCGGCCACTTTCTTCGGGCCGCCGTGGATGGTGTTTTTGCCGCGCGCGCCGGCCACGCGCAGGCCGAGTTCGCGGATGGTCAGGTTCTCCCGCTTGGCCATGGCGACGATGCTCTCGAAGTGGCCACGGCTGGCGTTGGTCATGGGCAGCTCGGGCAGGTAGCCGTCCATGTCGTACGGGGAAAGGTCGAAACCGCCCAGCATGGTGGAGAGAATTTCGCGTCCGACGATGGGGTGGATCAAGGACTGCAGATAGTTGAAGTCAGCCTCAGCTTGGGCATCGGTTTTTCCCACCACCACTGAGAGGCCGGGCAGAATTTTTAGATGGTCCGGGCTGCGGCCGTATTTCGCCATGCGCCCTTTGACATCGTCGTAATACTTCTTCGACAGCTCGATGGTCAGATGCGGACTGAAGATGGCTTCTGCATATTCAGCGGCGAGTTCGCGGCCCTCGTCCGAAGCCCCTGCCTGCACGATCACTGGCCACCCCTGAGGTGAGCGGGGCACATTCAAGGGCCCCATAGAACTGAAGTATTTTCCTTTAAAATCAAGTACATGTTTTGCCTCCGGCTTGAAGTACAAGCCGGACTCGACATCGCGCACGAAGGCATCATCATCCCAGCTGTCCCACAGTCCTGTGACGATGCGTGCGGATTCCATCGCCCGTTCGTAACGCACCTCGTGCTTGTCTACCCCCGGCCGGCCGAAATTGGGCGCCTCGGCCGGTTGCACCGAGGTCACCAGATTCCAGCCCGCGCGGCCCTTGCTGATCCAGTCCAGCGACGCGAATTTGCGCGCGATGTGAAACGGCTCGTTATAAGTGGTCGATGCCGTGCCCACGAGACCGATGTTCTTCGTGACGCTGGCCAGCGACGAGAGCAGGGTGAGCGGTTCAAAGTGTGCAATGAACTGCACCGAACGCGATTGCGCATCGATATGCACATCTCGCGTGGCCAGCCCGTCGGCCAGGAAAATCATGTCGAACTTGGCGCGTTCGGCCGTCTGCGCAATCTCGATGTAATGATCGATGTTCACGTTGGCGTCGGCCTGCGCGCGCGGATGCCGCCAGGAGGCAACGTGGTGGCCTGTGGGATTGAAATAGGCTGCGAGGCGCATTTTCTGTGTCATTCGATTTCTCTCATTCGTCACAAAGTTCGTTGTTGGGAATATGCCATGGATCGCGAGAACCGGCCTTCGTCCCGGCCAACCGCAACACCTGCGGAGTTTTTAACGGACCAAACCGGGCGCATCATGATCCATGTCAAACCATGCGGTTGCCGGCACGCCTGTCCTCGTCGATCAGCTTCGCGGCTTTTTCGGCGATCATCATGGTCGGCACATTGGTATTGCCGCAGGGGACCGTCGGCATGATCGAAGCATCCACCACGCGCAATCCCAGAAGTCCGCGAACCAACAGGCGCTCATCCACCACCGCCATGGCATCGCGGCCCATCTTGCAGGTGCCGGACTGGTGAAACACCGTGATTACCGTCTGCCGCGCATAGGCCAGGATCTCCTCATCGCTTTGTGCCTGCGGCCCGGGGTAGATCTCCTCCGGCGCAAAAGGCTCCAGCGCGCGGCCGGCAACAATGCGCCGTGTCAGGCGTATCGAATCGACGGCAACGCGCCGCGCCTCCGCACTCTCCAGGAAATTGTGCAGGATCGCCGGGTGCGCGAACGGATCGGCGCTTTTGACATGGCAGTGGCCCACGCTTTGCGGACGCACCACCGCAATGCCGCACGACATCCCGGGGAAGCCGTGAAGCGGT
>CAIUKQ010000367.1 GCA_903899705.1 uncultured beta proteobacterium | reverse complement strand
GTCGTGATGCGCGAATGTGCCGCCATAGCGTCCGGCTGTGGCTCGCAGGCCTATGGCGTTGGTCTTTTCCACCCATTCCTTGACGCTGAGTTTGTAACTGTTCAGCCCGGCTTGACTTTTAATTATGGCGAATTCGCCGGAATTAAAATCCGGGTTGTGGACGTTCTCCCAGATGCCGAGGAATTCGACGGTGTTGCGGTTGCGCAGCCAGTCGGAAATAAAGAAATCGCCGTCCTTGGCCTTGAGCATGTCGGTCAGGGAGATGTAATCCTGCCCCTCACGCTGGACAACGGTGACTTCGGTGCCTCGGACGTTGATGGTGGCGTTGGTGGCCTTCTTCTTCAAGCGCCAACCCCCAGTTGTTTGAGGATTTTTCGCAGGGCAGCGTCGGTTTCCCTGGCCTCCGCCTCAATTGCGTTCAGTTCCTCGACGATCTCCGCAATGGGCCGGTAGGTTTCGGCGTCGCTGGTGTGGATGTAGCGGCTGGGGGAGATGTTGTAGTCGTTTTTCTTCAGTTCGGCGTGGTCGACGATGCGGCTGAGTTTTTCCTCTTCTTTCCAGCCGATGAGGGTGTCGGCGATGCGCTGGATACCTTCGTCGGGGATGAAGTTCTTGGGATCGCCTTTCTCGAAGACCTGGCTGGCGTTGACGAGGAAGATCTTGCTCTGCCGGGACTTGGGTTTGGCCTTGTTGAGGAAGAGCACGATGCCCGGGGCGGTGGTGTTGTAGAAGAGGTTTTCAGGGAGGTAGAGGACGCTCTCGATGAGGTCGTGCTCGACGAACCACTGGCGGACGGTCTTTTCCTTGTTGGTGCCGGCATTGCCCGAGCCGCGGGAGACGGCGCCGGTGTCGAGCACCACGGCGGCGCGGCCGGTGGCGTTGAGGCTTGCATGCATGTGCTGCACCCAACCCCAGTCGGCGGAGGACTTGCCGGGAAAGCCGGCCCCGGCGGGGAAGCGGTCGAGTTCGTCGCTGTCGTAGTCGGCCTCGGTGAACCAGTCCTGGTTCCACATGGGATTGGCGACCACGCGGTCGAAGGTGCGCAGCTTCCCCTGCTTGGTGCGGAATTTGGGGTTCTTGAAGGTGTCGCCGATTTCGATCTGACCTTCCATGTCGTGGATGATCATGTTCATGTTGGCCATGGCCCAGGTCTCGGGCGTGTTTTCCTGGCCGAACAGTTTCAGCGGGGCGACGGTGCGCTTCTTGCCCTGGGCGATTTCCTCCATGGCGATTTCGCACTTCACAAGCAAGCCGCCGGAGCCGC
This sequence comes from uncultured beta proteobacterium, assembly GCA_903899705.1. GTDB lineage: Bacteria > Pseudomonadota > Gammaproteobacteria > Burkholderiales > SG8-39 > 2-02-FULL-62-17. The sequence goes on along the minus strand of CAIUKQ010000367.1, from coordinate 22,672 downwards.
AGGTGGGATCGTAGATTTCCATGCCAGGCTCGGGTTGCAGGACCCGGGACATGATGGTGCCGACCTCGGGCGGGGTGTAGAACTCGCCGGCGCTCTGGCCGCCGCCCTCGGCGAATTTGCGGATGAGGTATTCGTAGCTCTTGCCGATGATGTCGGCTTCGACATCGTCAAGCCCGAGGCGCTTGGTGCTGATGGCCTCGATCAGGTTGGAGAGGCGGTCATCGTCGAGGTCGCGCTGGCCGTGGGTGGTGGCGTTGAAATCGACGCGGTCGATGATGCCCTGCAGCAGCGGGTTCTCCCGGGCGATGGCCCGCATGCGGGTGGTGACGCCTTCGCCGATCTTGTCGGAGAGCTTGCGGATGACGGACCAGACGGGATGCTCGGGATCCTCCGGCACGAGGGGAAGATAGAAGCGGACCAGCTTGTGGTCGGCCTTGGCGAGCTGGAAGGCCTTCTTGCGCGAGCCGACTTCCTTTGCGATGCGGTTCACCTCATCATCGAAAACGTCGCAGAGGCGCTTGGTGAAAATGAGCGGGAGGATGTAGTCCTTGTATTTCGGCGCGTCCTTCGCGCCGCGGATGGAGCAAGCGGCATCCCAGATCCAGGATTCGAGTGATTTGTCGGTACTTTTAATGTTTGCCATCAGCGCCAGGTTCTATTGTCTCTATTTGCATGTCGCAATGTGATTGGTGAATTGTCTGGATAGCATACTCGGACATCAACGATGTGTTGCATCAAGGCTCTCAGAATGAAAGCGTTAGCGTGACACTACTGGATGCGCACCTGTGTCATCGGCAGTTTTTGAATTAACTATTTGATTTGTTTGTATTTTTCTGATCGCGCCGACTCTAACCGTTATTCCCGCCGGGTTGTATCGAAATGGATCGCCGGATTCGTCGCGGCACATGCATCGCATGCGCAACAAATTCAATCCCAAAATTTGGATAACCAGTAACCCCGTTAAAATGCCCGCTGCGATCCGCCCGAAGTTCTTGCAGGATCCACCCAGGCCTCAATGTACAAACCGCTCTACCTCCAGGTCTTTCTTTCTTCCTGCAACCACGCGGCCTTCAATGGTTTGCGGTTGACGGTGTTGCTGTATGCGGCGGCGTTGGGGGCGTCGCCGGCGCTGCTGGGGCTGCTGGCGGCATCCAACGGGCTGATCAGTGCTTTCATGGCGGTGTCGATGGGGCGGTGGATTGACAGGATCGGGCCGCGCAAGCCGTTCATGCTGGCTTCGCTGATGCTCGCGGCCTGCAGTGCACTGGTGTGGGCGGTGGAGGGGATGACGGTGCTGTTTCTTATCTGCCCGTTGATCGGCATTTTCAACAGCATGTTCCAGATCGGTTCGCATCAGGCGATCGGGCGGTTCGGGAAGCCCGAGGACCGTACGTCCAATTTCACGGTGCACTCGCTGGGGATTTCGGCGGCGACGTTCGTGGGGCCGATGGTGTCCGGTTTGACGGTGGATCATCTGGGGGCGCTGAATTCGTTCCTGGTGCTGGCGGTGATGTCGGCGTTGCCGGTGCTGGTACTGGGATCCAATCTGCTGATTTACCCGCCGCAGGCGAAGCGTGTACGCGAGGCTTCGTCGGAGGTGAAGGGCTCGTGGGCGCTGCTTCGCGACATCAAACTTCGACGCGCGTACATGGTGGCGTCCCTGAACAACTGCATCTGGAGCCTGGTGGGATTCATGATTCCGCTCTACGGCACGCAGGTCGGACTCTCCGCCACGCGTATCGGGTCGTTGATGGCCATCCTTGCGACTGGCACCATCGTGATTCGGTTATTCATGCCCTGGCTGCTTCGCACCGTGCACCGCTGGCCGCTGGTGATGGGCGCGCAATCGATGATTGCCATCGGTTTCATCGGCATGCCTTTCACCGAGGTGTATGCATGGATGGGCGTGTTTGCCTGTTCGGTGGGTGCGGGCCTGGGTCTGTCGGGGCCGGTGGCAACCACGCTGATGTACGACGCCTCGCCGCCGGAGCGCGTGGGCGAGGTGGTGGGCATGCGCATGACCATCGGCAACATCGGGCAGACGGTGTTGCCGCTGATCTCGGGCGCGGTGGGCGCGGCCTTTGGCGTGGGGCCGGTGTTCTGGACGGTGGCCACCATCATCTTTGCCGATGTCTACTCGCATCGCGACATGCTGGAGGCGGGCGTCAAGCGGACCTCCTGAGCGCAAAGCCGCATCGCCGGTATACTCCCCCAGGCCCCATGGAGGGGAGACCCGGGGCGTGCCAGTCAGCAACGCCGCGGAATAATGGCAATGCGGAGGATTCAGCGATGAACGAGAAAGTCATGAGCGCGCCGGGCGTGCAGACGGCGCCGGCGACACAAGCGGGCCCGTCCGCCGAATTTCGCGAAACGCTGCGCAGCTACCCGACCATTTACCATCTTCGCGAGTGCGCGCGCAGGCGTCTGCCCGGATTTGCATACGATGCAGGCGACGGCGGCGTGGGTGCGGACAAGGGCATACAGCGCAACTGGAATGCGCTGGATGCCGTGGAGCTCATGCCCAAGTACGGCGTCACCAAGGGCCTTCCGCCGACCGGAGTGGAACTGTTCGGGCATCGCTATGCCGCGCCCATCGGTATCGCACCCATGGGTTCGCCGGGCATCGTCTGGCCGCACGCCGATGAGTTTCTCGCGCAGGCGGCGCAGAAGGCCAATGTGCCGTACAACCTCTCCACCGTATCGGGCATGTCGATTGAGGAGGCCGCAAAGCACGCCCCCGACGTTTTCTGGCTGCAGTTGTACCGCTTCCCGCGTAACGAATTCGCGATCGGCTTCGATCTTGCGCGCCGCGCAGCGGCGGTGGGCGCGAAGGCGCTGGTGATCACGCTCGATGTGCCCGTGCGCACCACACGTACGCGCGAAGTGCTTGCAGGCATCTCCTCGCCGTTCCGATTCACACCAAAAATGATCATGCAGGCGCTGGGCAGCCCGTCGTATTGCGCCTCGTTCCTGAAATACGGCATTCCCCGCTTCGGCAATTTCGGCAAGTACGCGGGTGAAAACGTCAGCCTCAATGAAATGTCCAAATTCATCCAGGGCGAATCCGGCGGCGCGTTCACCTGGGAAGATGTGGCACGCTATCGCGATGTCTGGAAGGGGCCGTTGATCGTCAAGGGCATCATGCATCCCGAGGATGCGGAGAAGGCGGTTTCGGTGGGTTGCGAAGGCGTGCAGGTATCGAACCATGGCGGGCGTCAGATCGAGGGGTTGCCCGCCACCATCGACGTTCTGCCCGGCGTGGCGGCGGCGGTCAACGGGCGCGCCAAGGTACTCTTCGACAGCGGCGTGCGCAGCGGCCTGGATGTGGTGCGCGCGATGGCGCTGGGCGCCGACATGGTGCTTGCCGGCAAGGCGTTCCTGTGGGGTCTGGGCGCGATGGGCGGGGACGGTCCCGGCCACACGATCGATCTCTTCATCGACGAAATGCGCGCCACTCTGGGGCAACTGGGTGTGCGAAATTTCGAGGAGGCCCGCCGCGTGCCGATCCGGCACAACACGGCGTTCAGGGTTTCCTGAGATAGCGGGGACGACCATGGGCATTCTGCTTCGACTGATGGCGCTGGGGGTGCTTCTCGCGGCATCCGCGGTATCTGCCCAGAATTTTCCGAGCCGTCCGGTCACCATCATCGTTCCGCAGGTCGCGGGAGGAGCCAACGACGTGCTTGCCCGCATGGTGGCCGGCAAGCTCCAGGAATACTGGGGAACGCCGGTGCTGGTGGATTTCAAGCCCGGCGCCGGTGTAATAGTCGGCACCCAGTATGTCGCGCGCAGTGCGCCCGACGGCTACGTCATCGGCATCATGACCAGCGCCCATGCCATCAACCCGGCGCTGGGCGGCAAGCTGCCCTACGACAGCCTGAAGGATTTTGCACCTGTGGCGCGGCTGGGGTTCAACGTCCTCGGCCTCGTGGTGATTCCATCGCTCGGTGTTGATGATGTGAAGGGCCTGATAGAACTTGCGCGGCAGAAACCCGATTTTCTCTCGCACGGATCCAACGGCGTCGGCCTCGCGGCGCACCTCGCCGCGGAGTTGTTCAAATCCATGACGGGAATCAGGATGGTGCATGTGCCCTACAAGGGCGGAGCGCCGCTGTACCAGGACATGCTGGGCGGGCGCGTGCCGGTGGCTTTTGCCATCCTTGCCTCGGCGATGCCGCTGGTAAAAGCGGGCAAACTCAAGGTGCTGGGTGTGACCAACGCGCAGCGCAGCGTGATCTATCCCGAGGTCCCGCCGATCTCCCAGACCGTGCCGGGCTACGAACTCACCACCTGGAGCGGTCTCATGGTGCCGGCGGGAACGCCGCGCGACGTGGTGCAAAAGATTTCCGCTGATGCGGTTCGCCTGGCCAACGCACCCGAACTGCGCGCGCGTTTCCAGGAGTACGGCTATGAGCCCTCGCCGCTTGGCACTGCCGAGTTCGAAGCATTCATCCGCGCCGAGATGGAATCCAAGGGCAAGCTCGCCCGCGACGCCGGCGCGAAGTTCGAATAGCAGCGGCGCGGCGCCGCATTCGGCGCGATAATGCCGCCACTCAGGCAGGGCGTCCGGCATTTCACGGGGACGCCCGCATTTTTGATGGTGCCCAACGGGCGCTCAAGCGATGTGGAGGATGACAGTGGACAAGGGCATAGGCGCGCATATTCCGCGCCGCGAGGATTTCAGGCTTCTGACCGGCGCTGGTAAATACGCTGATGACATGCGAGCCGAGGGCCAGTTGTATGCGTATGCGTTGCGCGCCTATCACGCGCATGCGCGGCTGACGCGGATTGACACCACCGAGGCGAAAAAAGCGCCGGGCGTGGTCCTGGTGCTGACCGGGGCTGACTACGCTGCGGACGGCTTGAAGGGCATTCCCCATGGCGCCATGACGGTGAAGCCTGAGGATCACACGGTTCCCTGTTTCGGTCAGGCCGACGGCAAGCCGGCTTTTTCGGCGCCCAACATTCCCATCGTGAAGGACAAGGTTCACCACATCGGTGAGATCGTCGCCTTCGTGATCGGCGAGACCTTGCAGAAGGCGCGCGATGCGGCCGAGCTCATCGAAGTGGAATTCGAAGTGCTGCCGGCCGTGATCCGCGGCATGGATGCGCTGAAAGCCGGGGCCCCCGCGGTGTGGGACGAGCAGCCCACCAACATCGCCTTCGACGGACTGCACGGCGACAACGCCGGGGCGCAGGCCGCATTTGCTAGTGCGGCGCATGTGGTTGAAGAAGAGTTTCCCTTCAATCGCGTAGCCAACGCGCAGATGGAGCCGCGGGCCTGCCTCGCCGAATACACGCCGGAAGGCCGCTTCATCCTGCACGCGGGTTCACAGGGCGTGCACCGCCTGAAGGGCAATGCTGCTGTCGTGTTTTCCTGTGATCCCTCGACAATCCGGGTGCTGACCCGCGACACCGGCGGCGGCTTCGGGCCTCGATCGCATCTGTACCCGGAATACGTTCTCGCCATGTGGGCCTCGCGCAAGCTGAAGCGTCCGGTCAAGTGGAACAGCGACCGCTCCGAGGGTTTTCTTTCGGATTACCAGGCGCGCGATGTCACCATCAAGGCGGCGCTGGCGCTAGATGCCAATGGAAAGTTCCTCGCACTCAAGGAAACCATCTATTCGAACGTCGGCGGCAATTGTGTCTCCTACGTGCCGGCGGCCAACGGTTCGCGCATCGCGACCACCGTCTACAAGACACCGTTTCTCGACATGCACGCCATCGGCATTCTTACCAACACCCTGCCTTCGGTGAACTACCGCGGCGCCGGGCGTCCGCAGGCCATGCTGGTGATGGAGCGGTTGATCGACCTCGCGGCCGAAAAGGTGGGCATTGACCGTATCGAGCTTCGCCGCCGCAATCTGATCGCTGAAACTGATTTCCCGTTCAAGATGGCCGGTGGCCTGACCTACGACTGCGGCGAGTTCGAGAAGAATATGGACCGCTGCATGGAACTCATCGACTGGAAGGGCTATTCGGAGCGGCGCGAGGACGCGAAGAAGCGTGGCAAACTCTCCGGCATCGGCCTTGCCAATTACATCGAAACGCCGGTTGGCGCTCCGATCGAGCGCTCGGCCATCACCATCCGCACCGATGCCGACAAGGTCGATGTCATCATCGGCACACAGTCGGGCGGGCAGGGCCATGAGACCAGCTTCGCGCAGGTGATCGAATCCTGGCTTGGGGTGCCCATGAATGATGTGAATATCATCACAGGCGACTCGGATATCGTGCTCGAAGGCGGCGGCACGCATTCGGACCGCTCCATCCGCCTCGGCGGGTTCGTGATGGTGAAAGCCTCCGAGCAGATCATCGAGAAGGGCAAGAAGATTGCGGCGCACCTGATGGAGGCGGCGGCCTCCGACATCCAGTTCGGCGGCGGCAAATTCACGGTGTCCGGGACGGATCGCTCGGTGTCGCTGTTCGAAGCGGCGCGCGCTGCGGCCACGGACAAGGTTCCGGAAGACCTGCGCGGCCCGCTTTCGGGCGACTCCAAATTCGTCGGTCGCATACCGGCCTACCCGAACGGCTGCGCCGCCGCGGAAATCGAAATTGATCCGGACACAGGGATCCTGGAAATCGCGCGTTACGTCTGTATCGATGACGTGGGCCGCGTGGTCAATCCCATGATTGTCGACGGCCAGACGCATGGCGGCATCGTGCAGGGCGTGGGGCAGGTACTGGTCGAGCATGTAATCCACGACGATGACGGTCAGATCCTCACGGGTTCGTTCATGGACTACGGCATGCCGCGCGCGGACATGTTTCCGGAATTCCGTGTGGAAAATAATGAAGTCATCACCAAGGGCAATCCGCTGGGCGTCAAGGGCGGCGGCGAAGCGGGCACCACCGGCGCGCTGGCGGTGATGATGAATGCCATCCTTGATGCGCTGAAGCCGTTGGGCATCACGCGATTCGATATGCCGGCGACACCGCTGCGGATCTGGCAGGCGATCCATTCGGCAGGAAAATAGTCCGGCGCGTTGAGCCGGAACTTTCGGCGAAGGTGGCAATCCGCACCTTCGCCAGGTTGTGACCGAACGGTCGTACAATGCCTCTCCAAACACGACCTTCAGGCGCGGCTCACATGACCCCATCCTCCCCGTCCATCAGTCGCTCCCAGGCGCTCACGGTGATCATCGGCGCCAGCGTCATGCTGACCATGAGCATGGGCATGCGCCAGAGCTTCGGCCTGTTCGTCACGCCCGTCACCCAGGGCATTGGCGTCTCTGTGGGCGATTTCACCCTCGCGCTGGCCCTGCAGAACATCATCTGGGGGGTGACCCAGCCCCTGACGGGCGCGGTGGCTGACAAATTTGGCGTGCGGCGCATCACCCTGCTCGGAACCATTCTGTATGCCGCCGGACTTGCGGTCACCATGGTGGCGCAAAGTACCTTCGCGCTGATCCTCGGCATGGGCGTGCTGATCGGCCTGGCCATGTCCTGCGTATCTCTCAGCCTGGCGTTGGCCGCCAGCGCCAAGGTGGTGTCGCCGGCCAAGCGCAGCATGACGCTGGGACTGGTCTCCTCGCTGGGATCAATAGGAAGTTTTCTTTGCGCGCCGATGGCGCAGGGCCTGATCGTGGCCCACGGGTGGCAAATTGCGCTGGCCGGATTCCTTTGTCTCTGCGTCGTAATGATCCCGGGTGCCTATTTTGCGGGTGCCGGAGACGGCAAAGTGAAGCGTCCGCTGCCCGGTGCGATGGATCGTGATCCTGGCCTCTCGCTAAAAGCCGCGATCAATGAAGCCCTGCATCACAAGGGTTACATCACCATGGCAATCGCCTTCTTCGTGTGTGGCCTGCAACTGGTGTTCATCACCACGCATCTGCCGGCCTACCTTGCGCTGTGCGGCCAGTCGCCGGAACTCTCCGCGACGGCGCTGGCCACCATTGGGGGATTCAATGCCATCGGTTGTTATGTGCTGGGCTGGATGGGCGGCAAGCTGCCCAAGCAATACCTGCTGGGCACCGTGTACATCCTGAGGTCCTTGTTTATCGTGGCTTACTTCATGTCTGCGCCGACGCCCACCTCCACGGTGATCTTCGCGGCGGCCATGGGTATGCTGTGGTTGGGTACGGCCCCGCTGGTGAGCGGGCTCATCGGCCATATCTTTGGCCTGCGCTACATGGCGACCCTGTCCGGCATTGCGTTCTTCAGCCACCAGGCGGGGTCATTCGTTGGTGCCTGGGGCGGCGGGTTGATTTTCGATGCCATGGGCAATTACGATCGCGCATGGCAGATCGGCGTGGCCATCGGCCTCTCCGCCGGCATTGCGCAGATGTTCATGCAGACCCAGCCGACCCACCGGATGGCCGCTGCGGCGGCCTGATCGCGGCCCTTGCGCGATCTCATTGGGATGGCGGATAATCATTTCATGTTGAGAAACACCCGCAACCACGAATTCCCTTCAGCGCCGCGCGGCGCGCTGCGCCGTTCATCGTATGCCGTTATGCCCGTCGTACTGGTAGTCGTCGTACTGCCCAGTCAGCCGGCGGCTGCATGATCGAAATCTAAAATACCTGATCAAGCAAACCCCGCCGGCAAAACCGGCGGGGTTTTTGTTTGCCCCCCGGTCTCCCGGCAAAACATGGAGACACAGAGCATGGGCCAGACAATTATTGCAACCGAAAACGAGGCGGCATCCCGAAGCAGGGAGAGGCTCACCGGGGCGCAGGTGCTGGTGCGACTGCTCGAGCGCCAGGGCGTGCGCATGATTGCCGGGATACCGGGCGGGGCCATCCTGCCCTTCTACGACGCGCTGTCGCATTCCACGCGCATCGTCCATGTGCTGGCCCGCCACGAGCAGGGTGCCGGATTCATTGCGCAGGGCTGGGCCCGCGCCACCGGGGAAGCCGCGGTGTGCGCCGCTTCATCCGGACCGGGTGCGACCAATCTGATCACAGCCATCGCCGACGCCAACCTCGATTCCATTGCGTTGGTGGCGCTGACCGCGCAGGTGCCGCGGGCTTTGATCGGAACCGACGCCTTCCAGGAAGTGGACACCTGCGCCATCGCGATGCCGGTGACCAAGCAATGTTTTTTTGTTGATGACGCCCGCAAACTGATCGAGGTCGTGCCGCAGGCCTTTCGCGTGGCCCTGAGCGGCCGGCCGGGACCGGTGCTCATTGACGTGCCCAAGGACGTGCTCGCCGAAACTGTCGAAATCAGTGCCTGGCCCGAGCCGGGCAGGCGGGACATGCCTCCGGCAGCCACGGCAGAACAGATTTCGCGCGCGGCGGCGATGATCAGTGCCGCCGAACGTCCCGTCCTGTACCTGGGCGGTGGCATCGTGCATTCCGGGGGTGCAACAGAAGCGGTAGAGCTTGCCGAGAAGCTCGGCCTGCCCACCACCATGACGCTGATGGCGCTGGGCGCCATGCCCATGAATCATCCACTGTCGCTGGGGATGCTTGGGATGCACGCGGCGCGCTACACCAACCTTGCGCTGCATGAATGCGATCTGCTGATTGCGGTGGGCGCGCGCTTTGATGACCGCGCCACCGGCAAGGTGCAGGCGTTCTGCCCGCAGGCGAAGATCATCCATGTTGATATCGATCCGGGCGAATTGAACAAGATCAAGACCGCGACGCTGGGAATCACCGGTGATGCGCGCGCGTTTCTGCAAGCCCTGCTTCCGGTTGCGATGCCGCGGAGGCGCACCGGCTGGCTCGAGCGCATCGATGACCTCAAGCGCGAATTTCCGCTGGAAATGTCCGGTTGGGAGGATGTGCGGACCCATTACGGCCTCGTGCATGCGGTGTCGGCCTGCCTGGGAGGCGATGCGATCGTCGCCACCGATGTCGGGCAGCACCAGATGTGGGTCGCGCAGGCCTATCCGCTCGCGCGTTCGAGGCAGTGGCTGACTTCGGGCGGGCTGGGCACCATGGGTTTCGGTGTGCCTGCCGCGATCGGTGCCGCGCTTGCCTGCCCGGACCGCAAGGTCGTGTGTTTCACGGGAGATGGCAGTCTGCTGATGAATATCCAGGAGCTTGCCACCGCAGCCGAATGCCAGGCGAATGTGAAGATCATTGTCATGAACAACCGGTCGCTCGGCCTTGTGCACCAGCAGCAGACGCTGTTTTACGGCAATCGGATTTTTGCTTCGAAATACCTGCATTCGCCGGATTTTTGCGCGCTGGCGCGGGCGTTTGGGTTGCGCGCACTCGACCTCGATCTGGAAGCCGATCCCCTCGTGGCGCTTGAGGATGAGCTCGCCCTGCGGGGGCCGGTACTGATCCATATCAGTATTGATGTTGCAGAGCATGTCTATCCCATGGTGGCGCCGGGGGCGTCGAACTGCGAGATGATTGTGGCCAATTGAGCGGATAGGGTAATTTCGCGGAAAACTGCAGCTACGGGCACGGTGATTGCTTACTTTCCATAACCTATCATTGCATGACAGGAAAGGAGCATTAAATGACCCGCAAACTATGCTTGATGGCCCTGTTGCTGGCCAGCTTCCCGACAGTAGGCATGGCACAGGCCGTCGGCAATGGCCTGAATTGCCGGGGCTTGACCGGTTCTGCGGCGGCCCAGTGCCTGCAGGGCGTTGGCCCGGGTCGGGCGGCCAGCGAGCCCTCCCTTCCGGGGGGCGGAACTGCGGCCGGCAGTGAGGACGCCACGCCTGGCGTGACCGATAGCATTCGGAGTTTTTTCAACGGCGTGAGTACCGGCGGTGACAGCACCGGTATAGGCACCGGCCTGAATTGCCGGGGCCTTATTGGTGCGGCGGTGGCCCAGTGCCTGCAGGGCGTCGGACCCGGCGCAGCCCGAACACTCAATGAGGTGCCCGGCTCGGCCCGAACTGCCAACGAGATGCCTCGTCAGGATGTCCCCACGGCAGACGTCAGCCAAAACGCCCGTTCAGTCGGGGATGTCGCGGCCGATGTGGTCAGCAGCGTGGGGAATTTCTTCAGCAGCTTGAGTTTCGACGTTGGCAGCGGTAAGTCCGATAGCAGCAAAACCGACAGCAGCAAGAACGACAGCAGCGACGGCCCGGGCCCGAAATGCCAGGGCTTGTTCGGTTCGGCGATGGCTCGCTGCCTGCAGGGTTTCTGATCCTTTTCCGGCGAACGCCTCCTCGCGACAGTACCGCGCCGGTAGCCGGGCCTCGAGGATCGGCTACAAAGACTCGGCAAACGTCTCGGGCCGCGCCGGTTTCAGCCGGCGTGCGGCCACAAGCCCAGTCCGGTCAGGAACTCAATGCAGTACTGGTCATAGGCCCAGGGCGCTTCCTGCATGACCGCATGACCCGCGTCGTCAATGGATTGGAGTATCGAACCCTTGATGTATTTCACCAGTTCCACGGCGGTCTGATGGTTGCGGTCGGCGGTGCCGCTGATGATCAGGGTCGGCACCGTGATTCCGGCGTAGAACGCGTCGGTGTCCGGCACCTGCAGCGCCTGGTTCATGGCGATGATGCTCTCTACCGTTCCCAGGCCGTTCAGTTCGCACACCATTTTCGAGTAGTACTGCACCAGCGGCAACTCCTGCTTGCGCGGGGAAAAATGATCGATGCACTGCTTGTAGCGAAGTTCAATCCCTTCCTCCTTGTAGCGCTCCTCCCATTTGGCCATGGGCGAGCGCACCGGCAGGTAACCGGTGCCCGAGATGATCAGGGCCGCGGTGCGTCCGGGGCGCTGATGCGCCATGTGCTTGGCAATCATGCTGCCCATGGAATTGCCGTGGATGATGGCTTTCTCGCCGGGAGCGATGCGATCGAGCACTTCCCAGCAGGCGACGGCCTGGTCGGGAATGCTCACGCCCTGCTGCGGGATTGGCGAGCGGCCGTAGCCGGCCAGATCAACCGCTATGGTGCGATACCAGGAGGAGAAATGCGCCTGCTGGAACATCCACAGGCGATGGTCATCCGGCGTTGAATGCAAAAAGATCATCGGCACGCCGGTGGGGCCTTGTTGATGGAAGTACAGCGGTCCGGGAATGTGTGCGGCCAATGGAGTCTCCTGCGAAATGTTTGACGGTTCAACCGGCGTTTTTAATGCCGATTCATTGTTTCTGTAAGGGCGGTCGGGCGGTTTCTCCGCGTGACGGTATATTGCGTCTCCGGCAATCGTAATCGACTCTGGAGGCAAAGTGGCAACAGGCAATTCGTGGCGCGTTGACGTTCATCATCATTTCTATCCGCCGGAATACCTCAAAGCGCTGCAGAACCCCGCGGCGGGCGGGGAAAGCATCTCGATGCCCGGGGTGAGCGACTGGACGATCGAGCACACCCTCGCGGATATGAACAACAACGGCATTGCCACCGCCATTCTGTCGCTGTCGCCGCCGGGCTGCAGCCTGGGCGGCCCCGATGAGAACCGCGGGCTTGCGCGCGCCTGCAATGAATTCGCGGTGCGTGCGGTGCGTGAGCATCCCGGACGCTTCGGTCTTTTCGCGGCGCTGCCCATGCCGGATGTGGAGGGCAGTCTTGCCGAAATAGCGAATGCGCTTGACGTGCTGAAGGCCGATGGCGTGCAAATGATGACAAGCTATGGCAACCAATGGCCAGGCGACCCGGCCTTCGAGCCGGTGTTCGAGGAACTGAACCGCCGCAAGGCTCTCGTCTTTATTCATCCTCACGCACCTGCCTGCTGCGGAAACCTCATTCCCTGGGTGCCCGCCGCGCTTCTCGAATATCCGCACGACACCAACCGCTGCATCATGAGCCTGATGTTCTCGGGCACCCTCTCGCGGTATCCCGACATTCGCTTCATTTTCTGCCATGGCGGCGGCTCCATGCCCATGCTCTCCGGGCGGGTGATGCACTCGGGCACCAACAAGCGATTCCTGCCACTGGTTCCCAAGGGCATCGAATACGAACTGAAGAAGTTGCACTACGACATTGCGATCGCGGCCTATCGTCCGTCGCTCGCAGCCTTGTTCGCGCTGGCGCCGGTGTCCCAGGTATTGCTGGGGAGCGATTTTCCGTTTCACTCGGTGCGCAATGCCGTCGCCGGACTGGACGCTTATGGTCTGCCCGAGGCGGATGTGCGTGCCATTTATCGCGGCAATGCGGAACGCCTGATTCCGCGACTGGCTGCGACAGCGTCCGGGAATTCGCAATAATCCGTGTTCCCCGCAAGTCGGATGGGCCGATCAGGAACCGTATTAAATGGATAAAAATATGTTTAAAAACAAATACTTGTTAAGGTCTGCCGGTATTTTCGCGGTGGCTGCTTCGATGATTGCGGGTGTCGCCTTCGCACAAAGCTATCCGACCAAGCCGGTGCGTATCGTAGTCGGCGTCGTCGCCGGCGGCCTCTCGGACAATATCGCGCGCGCCATTGCAGGTGAACTTTCGAAACTGTGGGGGCAGAGTGTGCTCATCGAGAACCGGGTCGGCGCCTCTGACATCGTCGCCGCCGATGCGGTGGCCAAGTCGCCTGCGGACGGTTACACGATTTATCAGACCAACGGCACGCTGACCATGGTCAACGCATTGTTGAGGAAGAATCTCCCCTATGATTTTGAGCGCGATTTCACGCCGGTGATCGGCGTGGTTCGCACCAGTGATGTGCTGGTGGTGAAAAATTCACTGGGCGTCAATAGTGTGGCGGAACTGATCGCCATGGCGCGCGCCAAACCCGGTGCCCTCAACTACGGCAGTTTCGGCATGGGCAGCGCGGCGCACCTGGATGCGGAAAAATTCAACGTGGCGGCCAACATTCGCACCACGCATGTGCCCTACAAGGGCGGTGCCGACGTCGCCAAGGCGTTGCTGACGGGGGAGATCGATTTCTCTTTCAACGGATTGTCGAGCGTATTGGGGATGATCCGCGGCGGGCAGGTGCGCGCGCTGGCCTGGGGGGCGCCCGAGCGCTCTCCGGCGATTCCGGACGTGCCCACGCTGAAAGAGGTCGGCCACGATTTTGAAACCGGGGGCTGGCTGGGGTTCTTTGTGCCGGCGGGGACGCCGCGCCCGGTGGTGGAAAGAATTTCCGCCGACACTAGCAAGGTCATCGCCGTGCCGGCCTTCCGCGACAAATTCATCCTGGGCGTCGGCCTGGAACCGATGAACGTTCCCATGGCGCAGTTCGCGACGGCGGTGAAGGAATCGAAGGCTTCCTACGTGTCGCTGTTCTCCAAGGTGAGCATCAAAATGGAGTAGCCGGGCAGCCCCCGGCTCCTGGCATTGCGCCTACCAGCTGAATGAACCGGGGACGAACAATTCCTCGAGCGGCAGTTGCCTGGAGATGTAACCCTGGTCATGTGCGTAGCGCACGAAGGTCTCCATGACCCTTCGATTGTCCGCTCCGAGGCCGTGCACAAACGGATCGGGGCCGTAGGCGGCCCCCTGCTCCTCCAGGATGAACATGGAGTCGACGTAGGAAATCATTTTCTCGATCCGGCACATGTCGGTGGCCACACGCTGCGCTTCGACGAAGGCGTCATAGAGGCTTTTCGCGATCCAGGGCTCGCGCTTCACCAGATCCACACTCATCACCACGGCATGGCTGAAGGGCAGGATGCCGGTGCGCTTGACGAAGCGATGCACTTCGCCCTGGCAATCGGGAAACAGCCGTCGTATCCACGGCTCGCGATTCTGGAAGGGCCTGGGCACGCGAGGCAGCCAGATGGCATCGACGTCGCCGTCCTTCAACCGGTCCTCGGGGCTTTTGCCCACGCCCAGTTCCATGGGAATGTTCGCGGGGACCACATAGCCCGCGCCTTCGACTTCGGATGAGACCCAGGTGGCCTGCTCGGGCGAAAAACCGTAATACTCCTTGCACAGGCCGCGCATCCATAGATTGACGGTGTAGCGATAGCCCTGCACGCCGATGCGTTTGCCGATGAGATCAGACGGCCGGGTGATGGGCGAATCGGCGCGCACATACATGAAGGCCCAGATCGGATCACGCAGCGGAAACACCGGGATCGCGATGCAGGGTTCGCCGCGGTCGCGCGCCGCGAGATACCAGGAGAGCGAAATCTCCGCAGCGTCGTATTCCTCGTAGACCGGGCGGGTGCAGAAATCGCCGACCCACAGCACCTTGGCGTCGAGGTCTATTCCTTTCGGTTTCACGCGTCCGTCGACCAGCGGCCGGGTGCGGTCGTAATCGGCGACTACCATGCGGATGGGATGGAGGGACTGCGCTCCGTCGGAGTTCTTTTCGGCGCTTGCTGCTCCACTGTCCGGTGGCGACATCGCGATTCTCCTGCGGGAAACGGGAACGGTATTGTATGAGGCACAATGGATGTACTCAAGGAGATGGGGGGAAGCGCATGATCTTCAAACGCCGGATTCGGCCGGTTGATGCGGCACGATGGATGGTTGCGCTCTGCGCGTGTGCGTGGATGGCGGGCGCTCCCGCCCAGGAGGGATTTCCCGCGAAGCCGTTGCGCGTGATTGTTCCCTGGCCGCCGGGCGGGCCGCCGGACACGGTGATTCGTCTGATAGCGCCGAAGATGACCGAGGCCTGGGGCCGTGCTGTCATCGTGGAGAACCGCGCGGGTGCCACGGGCACCATCGGCAGCGATCTGGTGGCCAAGGCGGCGCCCGACGGTTATACGATGCTGTTCACTTCGAATCAGCCGCTCACCATCGCACCCAGTCTGTTCAAGGTCCCCTACGACTCGAAACGCGATTTCATTCCTGTCGCCATTCTCACCGACGAGATGCTGGTGCTGGTTGCCAATGCCAGTCTGGGCATCAACACGGTTGCCGATCTTCTGGCTGCAGCGAGGGCCAAACCCGGTACGCTCACCTATGCGACCGCCGGCGTCGGATCTTTCGGGCACCTGGCCGGCGAGTTCATCAACATGGTGGCCGGCATCAACCTCGTGCACGTTCCCTATCAGGGCACTGCGCAGACGGTAACGCCGGTGCTGACCGGCGAGATATCCCTGGGCATTCCGCCACCGCAACAGGTGGTTGCGCACATCCGTTCCGGCAAGGTGAAGGCGTTGGGCGTCACCGGTTTGAAACCATCGTCCATTCTTACGGAGGTGCAACCGCTGTCCACGCTGGGACTGGAAGGCCTGGTCATCACCACCTGGGTTGGCAGCCTGCTGCCCGCGCGGACGCCACCTGCGCTGGTGCAGGCGTGGCGCGAGGCGCTCCGGTCGGCCATGCAGGATGAAGGCGTGAAGCAGAAATTGCGCGGTGTGGGCGCTAACCAGGAGTGGCAGGACGGCGAGCGCATGGCTGAAGTCATTGACGCGGACATGGCGAAATACCGCAGGATCATTTCCGCCGCGAAGATCGTCGCGCAGTAGGAGTGGCGTCAATGAACGTGCGGTTTTTTGCGGATCGGATTGTTGCGGGGTCGAAGCGTTGCGATGGCATCCCCGCATGAAAGCTCCTGCACGAAACCGGGCCGGGCCCGCCAAGACTGCCGCCCGCGATCCGCGCACCGCGCAGTTCATCACCTACCGGATCGGCCTGCTGGCAAAGCTGCTGGATCGCGGCCTGATGCCCTGGCTGTCCGAGCAGTTCGATCTGTCGCTGGCCGAGTGGCGGGCCATGACTTTTCTGTATGCGTCGCCCCCCGAAACGGTGCGCGAGCTCGCCAACCGCATGCGAGTGGACAAGGCCGAAGTCAGCCGCGCGTGTGCGGAGCTTGTGCGTCGCGGCTACGTCAGGCGCGGCGACGATCCCCACGACGCCCGCAGCGTGCTGTTCAGCATGACGGCGAGCGGGCGCAAGCTGCACGACGTCATACTGCCGCTGCGCCAGGAGGTGCAGGATGAAATGGCGGCGGTGCTCACGAAGGCCGAGCGTGCGGCCCTGTTCTCGGCGGTGGACAAACTGATGGCCCACCTTCTGGTGACAAACGCGGGGCGCCGGGCGGGCCGCTGAGCCGGCGCAATCGAGGCGCTTTGCGATGGTGTTCTCCTGTGTTAAGGTTTTGTTGTTCAATCAATGATAATCAGCCGGCATCCCGAAATAATGGGGATCCGGCATCTTCCTCCGGGAGAAATCTGCAATGACCATCATGACCGGGGGCGCGGCCCTCGTAAAAACGCTCGCAAACAACGGCGTTGACACTGTTTTCGGATTGCCGGGCGTGCAGGCCGACCATGTGTTCGACGCCCTTTATCACCAGCGCGATTCGATGCGCGTCATCACCTCGCGACACGAGCAGGGTGCGGCCTACATGGCCTATGGCTACGCGCAATCTTCGGCACGCCTTGGCGCCTACGTGGTCGTGCCCGGCCCGGGCCTGCTCAACACCGCCACGCCGCTTTGCATCGCGCACTCGAGCAATGCGCCGGTGCTGGCCATCACGCCGCAGATCGCCACGCAGTACGCGGGCCGTGGACTGGGCGTCCTGCACGAGATACCGAATACCGCATCCATGTTCGCGCCCATCACCAAGCACCAGGGATTCGCCGACCATCCGACCCGCATTCCGCAGGTGCTCAACGAATGCGTGCGCCAGGCGATGAGCGGGCGGCGTGGAGCGGTGCTGTTTGAAGTGCCCGAGGACATGACCGCGCTGCGGGCCGATGTGGCGCTCGAAGGCGCGGCGGGGCGCGAAGCAGAACCCCGGCCCGATCCGGACCTCATTGCGCAAGCGGCGGCCCTGCTGGGGGCCGCGCAGCGTCCGGCGCTGTTCGTGGGCGGCGGCGCCTGCGAGGCCGGGGACGCGGTGCGCGAACTGGCGGAGGCCCTCGAGGCCCCGGTCATCATGACCCGGCATGGCCTTGGCGTATTGAGTGAGCGCCATGCGCTCGCGCAGACCACACTCGGCGGCCACGTATTGTGGCCGGACGTGGACGTGGTGCTTGTCATCGGCTCGCGCTTCCTTGAAGCCGAGACATGGGGAATTGATTCGCACCTGAAAGTCATACGGATCGACGCGGACGCCACGCAGGCAACGCGCCCTTTTAACGCCGATGTGCGCATCGTCGGCGATGCGCGCGCCACGGTGACCGCCCTGTACAACGCGCTCGGACCGAACAACCGCAAGCGGGTTTCACGCAGGGACGAACTGTCGGCGGTAAAGCAGGGGGCTCTGGCGAAATTTGCAGCGTTGGAGCCGCAGAAAGCCTGGTCCGATGCGATGCGCGCGGCGCTCCCCGATGACGCACTCGCCGTGTGCGATGTGACGCAACTCGCCTTTTACATGCGCATGGGATTCCCGGTGTATTCGCCGCGCTCGCTGATTTTTTCCGGTTACCAGGATTCGCTGGGCTATGGTTACGCCACGGCCCTGGGCGTCAAGGTGGCCCACCCGGACCGCGCGGTGGTGTGCGTGACCGGCGACGGGGGATTCCTTTTCACCATGCCGGAGATGGCCTCCGCCGTGAAGCACGGCATCAACCTCGTGACCGTGCTCTTCAACGACAATGCCTTTGGCAATGTTCGCCGCATCCAGAAGATGCAGTACGGTGAGCGATACATCGGCTGTGATCTCTCCAATCCGGATTTCATGAAGCTCGCGGACTCCTTCGGCGTGCAGGGGATGCGGGTCACGGATCCGAAACAGTTGGGGGCCGCGATGCAAAAGGCCTTGGGCGCCGGCGCGCCGGTGTTGATCGAGATTCCGGTCGGCCCGATGCCGGCATGGCAGCCGCTCATGCCGCGCACGCGGGCGCGAAATCCCGTAGCCTAGGCACAAAGGAGGCAGGGTTCGCATGAGTCATTCGCAACGCATGATGAGGCTGGGCGTGTTTTTCAACCCCACCGGGCATCATGTGGCCTCGTGGCGCCATCCGCGTTCGCAGCCCGACGCCGGCATCAACATCGGGCATTACGTGGAACTGGCGCAGACCGCCGAGCGCGGCGGCTTCGACATGATCTTTCTCGCAGACAACGTCAACGTGCGCGAGGCGCCGATGGCGGCGTTGTCGCGCTCGGCGCAGTACATCGCCAATTTCGAGCCGCTCACGCTGCTTTCGGCGCTGTCCATGGTGACGAAGAATATCGGCCTGGTCGCCACGGCCTCCACGAGTTTCAACGAGCCTTTCAATATTGCGCGCAAATTCGCGTCGCTCGATCATCTCTCGGGCGGGCGTGCCGGTTGGAACATCGTCACCACCGCCAGCCGGGCCGCCGCGCGCAATTTCGGCCGTGACGAAGTGATGGAGCACAGCCAGCGCTACGATCGGGCGAGGGAGTTCACCCGGGTGGTGATGGGCCTGTGGGACAGCTGGGACGACGACGCCTTCCTGCGCGACAGGGAGTCGGGCATCTTCTTCCGGCCGGAGGGTCTGCATTCCCTGGATCACAAGGGTGAATGGTTCTCGGTGAAAGGCCCGCTGAACATTCCGCGCTCGCCGCAGGGCTACCCGGTGCTGGTGCAGGCGGGAGCATCCGACGACGGTCGCAACTTCGCCGCCGAATTCGCCGAAGCCATATTCACCGGCCATATCAACCTCGAATCGGCGCAGGAGTACTACGCCGATGTGAAGAAACGGGCCGTCGCCTTGGGGCGCAATACCGATCATGTGGTGGTCATGCCCGGACTGTCGCCGGTGGTGGGCCGCACGGAGGCCGAGGCGAAGGAGAAGCAGGACTACCTGCAGTCGCTGGTGGATCCGGTGGTGGCGCGCGAAATCCTATCCACGCTGATTGGCGGCGTGGACCTCTCGTCCTATCCGCTGGACGGCCCGCTGCCCGACCTGCCTCCGGTGGCCAGCGACAGCCAGAGCACGCGCGCGAACTGGGTGAATCTTGCGCGGAAGGAAAATCTTTCCATCCGGCAGCTGTCCATGCGCGCCACGCACGGCCGCGGCAAGAGCGCCGCGGTGGGCACCCCCGAACAGATCGCCGATCACATGCAGAAGTGGTTCATCGAAAAAGGCGCTGATGGATTCAACATCCAGCCGCCGGTGCAGCCCGGTTTCCTGGACGATTTCGTCAACATGGTGATTCCCGTGTTGCAGGAGCGGGGGCTCGTTCGTGACGGATACCAGGGCAGCACGCTGCGCGAGCACCTGGGTCTGCCGCGTCCGGCCAACCGGCACGCATCCTGATGATCCGGCGCTGCAATTAATATCGGCTTCCGTTCCCGTCCCCACTTTTACAGGACTACCGCATCATGCCCAAAGTCGCCGTCCCCCTGCCGTACTTCGATTTTTTCCCCGAGATCAAGGCCGAACTGGCCGCGAAATATCCGGGCGCCAAGTTCAGCACCCCCGGCGTGCTGATGCAGGGCGAGAAACTGGTCGAGTTCCTGAAGGGCTACGACACCGCAGTCATAGGCCTCAATCGCTTTACCGATGAAGTTTGCAAGGCTCTGCCGGAACTGAAGGTGGTGTCGCTGTGTTCGGCCGGTGTTGATCACATCGACCCGGCCATTCTCAACAAGTACGGCATCAAGATGTGGTGGGTGCCGGGCATCAACAAGATTTCGGTCTCCGAACTGGCAGTCTGCTACATGGTCCTCACCGTTCGGCGCGTGCCTTTCTATTCCTCGGTACTGATGCGCGGTGAATGGAAGGGGCCGATGGGCTTTGGTGGCGACCTGCGCGGACGCACCGTGGGTATCCATGGCGTGGGCCATATCGGCAAGGAAGTGATCAAGCTGCTGCAGCCCTACGGCGTGAAAATCCTTGCGTGCGATCGCGAGGACTTCAGCGATTTTTACAAGCAATTCAACAATGTAGAGAAGGTCAATGCCGAGGAATTGTGGGCCCGCTCGGACGTGCTGACCATTCATCTGTCAAAGAACAAATCGACGCTGGGCATGTACACGAAGGAAGTTCAGGCGAAATTCAAGCCCGGCATGATTCTCGTGAATTGCGCGCGCGGCGGCATGGTGGACGAGGCGGCGCTGGCCGCCAACCTTGCGAGCGGCCACATCTCGGGGGCGGCCTTTGACGTGTTCGACATCGAACCGGCCAACAATAATCCGCTGCTCAAACTGCCGAACATGTTTGCCTCGCCGCACATCGGCGCCACCACCATGGGTTCCTGGGATGCGATGCTGCGCTCGGGCATGCACGGCATAGAACATGCCTACGATCCCAAGCCAGGCGTATATCCCTTCGATTAAGCCGACGGTGTGCATGGCCCGCTTCTGGCGGGGCAGTTCACCTTATTGCGGTTTCAGCCCGGCCCGTTTCGCCACCGCGCCGTATGTAATGAAGCCGCGCCTGATCTGCGCAGAAAATTCCTCGGGCGTGTTGGCGATGACGTCCATGCCGGCCGCCTCCAGCCGGGGCCGGATATCCGGGGATTTGAGTGCGGCCGACATTTCCACATACAAGCGCTGCGTAATGGTCGGCGGCAGGTTGGCCGGTCCAAACAGGCCGAACCATGATTGCGGTTTTTCGAAACCCGGCACCGATTCGCCGATGGTGGGAATGTCGCCCATGGGGCCGA
Source organism: uncultured beta proteobacterium (assembly GCA_903899705.1). GTDB lineage: Bacteria > Pseudomonadota > Gammaproteobacteria > Burkholderiales > SG8-39 > 2-02-FULL-62-17. The sequence continues at coordinate 1,392 of CAIUKQ010000367.1, read as the reverse complement.
AGCGCTTTCCTTCGAGCACGCCCAGCGCCCTGAGCTTTCCGCTGGCGACGTGGGTCCTGATGTTGCTGATTGAACTCATGGTGGTCTGCACATCACCGCTCACGGTCGCATTCACCGCATCGATCACACCCTTGTAGGGCACGTGAAACAGGGAGGTGTCTGTGGCCGCCATGAAAGATTCCATCATCAGGTGGAACACCGACCCTGCGGCGCCCGCGCCGTAATTGACCTTGCCGGGGTTGCGTTTCGCATAGTCAACGAACTCCCTCACATTTCTCGCGGGCATGGAAGGATGAACCACCAGCGCCGAAACAGTTTCAACGGCCGCGGTCACCGGCGTGTGATCGGCAATGGTGTAGGGAACTTCCTTGATGGTGAAATGCGCGAGGATTTGCGAACTGGGGGTGGTAAACATCAGTGTGTGGCCATCGGCGGCGCTGTGCGCCACACGCGTCGCCGCGATCGTGCCGAACTGGCCTGCGCTGTTTTCAATCAGCAGGGGTTGGCCAAGAGCATCCGCCATCTTCGGGCCAGCCATGCGCGCGACAACGTCGGCTGCGCCGCCGGCGGGCACCGTCACAAAGACGCGGATGGGCTTGCTGGGATAGGTCTGCGCCGGGGCGAAAATAGGGAACCACAAACAGGAGAGCACGGGCAGGGTGGCCAATACACGGTGCGAATGATGGGTCATGCGTGCATTCCGTAATCACGATGGGAGCCATCGATAGTACCGCCGCACCCCGGTGATGGGTTAGCCCGGACGACCTGCCTTAGTTGGACGGGATCGAATCCAGAGGTGGCGCGTGAACCACCGATCGCGCCTGTGCGGAGTTGACCATCAGCAGGCGGGCGATGGCCCTGAAATCATCGGGAAGCGCGGCATTGTCCCAGCCACCGGTCGAGTGGCGCGCGAGATTGACCGCTAGCGCCACGATCTGTCCGCGGGTGCCCGCATGGGAGTTTTTCAGCATCATGTCCACGATCTGGTCGGGCAGGTGCCAGCGCGAAGCCAGTGCCGCGAGCAGTTCCTCCAGTTCGAATCCCAGCACCAGGCGTTGCACGGTCTTGCTGCGCAGGGTCGAATCGGCCTTCTGCATGGATTGCATTTTCAGCGCCGCTCGCGGCGCGAGTATCCACACCAGCAGTTCCGCGAAGTCGTGAAGCAGGGCGGCGACGGTGATTTCCTCGGTAATCATGTCATTGCGCCAGATGGCCAGCGCATGCGCGAACCGGGCGGCGCGTCGTGACCGGCGGATGACGCGAATCAGTCCACGCCGTGCCGTGCGGTCCGGCATGATTTGTCGCGAAATGGAGGGCGCATTCTCGAATGCGCGCAGAAATGGCAGGGTTCCCAGCATGAATATGGCGCGGCCCACGGTGCCGATGTCGGCC
>CAIUKQ010000366.1 GCA_903899705.1 uncultured beta proteobacterium | reverse complement strand
GCCGCGATCAGCACGCCCACGCCCACGCAGGCAAAACCCGCGTAGTGGTAGCCGCGCAGCGACTCGTCCAGAAAAATCACCGCGGCCAGCGTGCCAAACACCGGCACCATGGGGCTGAAGAAAGTGGCCACGTTGGCGCCCAGCACCCGCACCGCATGCGCGTGGCAGACAAAGGCGATGAAGGACGGAAATATGGAGAGGTAAAGAAGCGCGGAGACGGTGCGTGGAGTGAGCGGGAATGTCTGGCCCTGCGAGAGTTCGTACAGCAGGCCGGGGATGGCCATCGGCACGGCCATGGCAACGGTCGCAAAGATCAGGGTCTCAGGACGCAGGCGCGCACGCCCGTGCAGCAGAACGGAATAGAGGGCCCAGAACATCACGCCCAGCAACATCAGCAGGTCGCCGGGATTGAGCCTCATGCCTGCAAACACCGCCAGGTCGCCGCGGCTCACGATCACCACCGCGCCCGCAAACGCAAGGCCCGCGCCCACCGCCTGTCGCGGCGAGACGCCGACGCGCAGGATGATCCAGGACAGGATGGCCGTGAAGAAGGGCGTGGTATTGGCGAGCAGCGATGCGTTGGTGGCCGTGGTGTATCGCACGGCGGTGTAGCCCAGCGAGGCGTAACCGGTGACGCCGATGAAGGCCAGGAGGCAGATCAGTTTCCAGTCGGCGCGAAGGAGTGGCCAGTCCTCTTTCAGGTACGGCCGCGCAAGCAGGCCGGCGAGTGCGGCGAAAATCAGGGTTCGCCAGAACACCATGGAGAGCGAGGGCACCTCGTTTGCAATGGCACGCGCCACCACCCAGTTGCCGCCCCAGAAGGCCATTGCCGTCAGCAATAGCATGAATGCGGTGCTGCGGCTTTTGAGCGGCGCGGAAGTCATCGATGGAGGATTGTCCGGACGGGGAGGAAGAACGCGGGTGCGCATTATCCACCAAGGACTGCGCAATTATTGTTGACTGCCGCCCGCACCCGCCTTGGGATAGACTTGCCGGTGATGAGCCTGACCTTCCGCCATATCCTGCTTGCCCTGGTGCTGCTGTTTTCCCAGCAGGCCGCGCAGCTGCACGGCCTGTCGCACCTCAAGCGCGAACTGGCCATGGCGGCGGGCGGCGAGAAAAAGGCGCCACCGGTCGGACACCCGGCGGAGCAGTGCCTGGCCTTTCACGCCGTGGATAGTGTGTTGCCGGGCGTCGCCCAGCCGCTCACCGTGCATTGCGGGGTGCAGGACCTTGTCGCCGCAATCAGTCTTCCCGTTCCTTTTGCGCCGCGCATCGTTTTCGAGTCGCGCGCGCCGCCATCCTTCTCCTGACCGTTCCGAAGTAATCGGAATCCGCGCCGCCCCGGCGCGGGTGTGTTCGTCGCCATGCAACGCGTGGCGGCAACCCTACCAGGAGAATTTCATGTTTGAAAAACGCAGCATTGTTCGCTCCGTGGCGCTGGCGCTTGCCTGCTCCCCGGCGTTGTTTCATCCGGCCCATGCCGTCACCGACGAAGACCTGCGCGAATTGCGCGAGCAGGTGAAGCAGTTGAAACAGAATTACGAGTCGCGCATCGAGGCCCTTGAAAAACGGCTGCAGCAGGCCGAACAGTCGACCGGCAAGGCGGAGGCCGCGGCCGGCAAGGCCGAGACGGCCGCCGCCAAAGCGGAAAGTTTCTCGGCCAAAGCCGAGGGACTCTCCACCAAGGCGGAGTCCGTCGTTCAGAACGCCGCCGCGCAGGCGGGCAGCCGGCCGGCGGGTGAAAGCGCGATGAACCCGGGCGTGTCGCTCATCATGAACGGTACTTATGGGAACCTGACGCGGCCCGCTTCAACCTATCGCATCAACGGATTCGCCCCCACCGGCGGGGAGGTGGCGCCCATTGGCCGCGGGCTGTCGCTTGGCGAGTCCGAACTGGTGTTCTCGGCGAACATCGATCCGCGCTTCCGCGGCACGGTCATCGCGGCGCTGGGCGCGGATGACCGCATTGGCGTCGAGGAGGCCTTCATCCAGACGCTGGATCTCGATGGAGGGCTCACCGCAAAGGCCGGGCGCTTCCTCGCCGGCGTGGGCTATCTCAACGAAATCCATCCGCACGCCTGGGACTTCGCCGACGCGCCGCTGGCCAGCAAGGTGTTCCTTGGAAACCAGCTCGGCGAAGACGGTGTGCAGGTCAAATGGGTGGCCCCCTCGAACATTTATTTCGACCTGGGTGCGGAATTCGGGCGCGGGCGGAAATTTCCGGCCGGCCCCGACAACGGCCGCGACAAGAATGGCTTTGGTTCCGGCAACTTCTTCACGCATCTTGGCGGCGACATCGGCGCCAGCACCGCGTGGCAGGTGGGCGCGTCCTATCTCATGACGCAACCGCAGGGCCGCACCTGGCAAGACACCGATGCCGCCGGCACCAATGTCACCGACAGTTTCAGTGGCAAAAGCCGGCTGCTCGCGCTCTCCGGCGTGTTGAAGTGGGCGCCAAACGGAAACTCGACGGTGAACAATTTCAAGCTGCAGGGTGAGTATTTCCGTCGCAGGGAAAACGGCGCTTTGACCTATGACACAGCCGCGGCTTCGCTTGGCACGCAAACCGGTGACTACCGTTCCGCGCAATCGGGTTGGTACACGCAAGGGGTCTACCAGTTCGCGCGGCAATGGCGGGCCGGTTACCGGTACGACCGGCTGAGTCCCGGAACGACGAGCATCGGTCTTGTCAATTCCGGCGCATTGACTGCTGCGAATTTCCCCATCCTCGCGAGCTACAAACCCACGCGTGACACGGTCATGCTCGACTGGAGCGGCAGCGAGTTCAGCCGCGTGCGCGTTCAACTTGCGCGAGACCGCTCGCGCGCGGGCCTGCCGGCGGACAATCAGATGGTTCTCCAGTACATCATGAGTCTGGGTGCGCACGGCGCCCACAAATTTTGAGGGGATGGCCATGTCATTGAAAAACAACATATTTTTAGCCTTCATGGGCCTGCTTGCAGCGTTGCCTGCGCAGGCCGCCCTCAATGTGTTCGCCTGCGAACCCGAATGGGCGGCACTTGCTCAGGAACTGGGCGGTGACCGCGTGTCGGTCTATGCGGCAACCACCGCGTTGCAGGATGCGCATCACATCGAGGCGCGGCCCAGCCTGATCGCGCGCATGCGCTCGGCCGATCTGGTGGTGTGCTCCGGATCCGATCTGGAGGCGGGTTGGCTGCCTTTGCTGCTCACGCAGTCCGGCAATTCAAAGGTGAAGGCGGGCGGCGACGGCTATTTCGAGGCATCGCAGTTTGTCGCGCGCCTGGAGATACCTGCCGTGATCGACCGTGCACAGGGCGATGTGCATCCGGGCGGAAACCCGCATGTGCATACCGATGCGCGCAACATCACCCGGATTGCCGAAGCGCTGGCCGCTCGACTGGCGAAAGTCGATGCCGGCAACGCGCCGGCGTATGCTGCGCGCAGCAGGGATTTTCTGGAGCGCTGGCGCTCGGCCATTGGCCGATGGGAGCAGCAGGCACAGCCGTTAAAAGGCGCGCGCGTGGTGGTCTATCACAAGGAGTATTCCTATCTCAACAGCTGGCTGGGCCTCGTCGAGAAGGGCACACTCGAACCCAAGCCGGGCCTGCCGCCCACGCCGGGGCATTTGTCGGAACTGGTGGGGTTGATGCAGAAGGAACCGGCGAGATGGATCGTCTACTCGCCCTACAACGATCCGCGCGCCGCATCATTTCTTTCAGAGCGCAGCAAGGTTCCCGCCGTGATGCTGCCCTTCACCGTCGGCGGCAGCGACCGTGCGAAAGACCTGTTCGGACTGTTCGATGACACCATCGCGCGGTTGCTGGCGGCGGGGAAATGAGCTTCGACGCTTTCAATCTGGGCATCCTGTTGCCCGCACTCGCGGCGGGCCTGTTGGTCACCGCGACGCATGTGCCCCTGGGCATGCAGGTGCTGGCTCGCGGCATCGTGTTCATCGACCTTGCGGTGGCCCAGATCGCGGGCCTTGGGGTGATCCTCGCCGATGTTCTCGGCTGGGAGGCGCACGGGCCCGCGGTGCAGGTGGCGGCATTTTCCGCGGCGCTGGCCGGTGCATTGCTGCTCACCTGGACCGAGCGTCGCTGGCCGGAGGTGCAGGAAGCGGTCATCGGCGTGGTCTTCGTGCTGGGTTCCAGCGCGGCGATATTGCTCCTTGCGGGTAATCCGCAGGGCGGCGAGCACCTGAAGGAACTGCTCTCGGGGCAGATCCTCTGGGTCGGTTGGGACCGCATCATTGCGGATGCCGTGATCTATGCCGTGTTGTTCGTGCTGTGGTTCCTGTTTCGCGAGCGGCTCGGGCGCATGGGCTTCTACGTGCTCTTTGCCTGCGTGGTCACGGTGTCGGTGCAACTGGTGGGCCTGTACCTTGTGTTCACCACGCTGGTGGTTCCGGCCCTGTCGACCTATTACTCCCGGGGACGGCGCATGCAGAAGGCCGCGGGCGTGGGGGTATCCGGATATGTGCTGGGCCTCGTCGCCTCGGCATTCACCGACCTGCCCTCGGGCGCGATGATCGTGTGCGCGATGGCGATTTGCGGTGCAGTATTGGCCTTCGCAGCCGGTCGCCGCGAGGGCGAAGGCGCGCAGCAGGAGAGCATCTCAAAATGAGTGCACGCAAAGATCACGGCGAACAGGGGCATGGTCATGCGCATGACGGGCACGAACAGGGTCACGACCACGGTCATGACCACGACCACGGACATGACCACGACCACGGACATGACCACGGACATGACCACGGACATGACCACGGACATGACCACGCTAAGGGTCATGCTCAAGAGCACGCGCACCATGGCGGGCATCACCACCATCACGGTGTGGCCACCGGCCGCGCGTTTGCCATCGCGATCTTCCTCAATACCGGTTTTGTTTTCATCGAATTTTTCTACGGCCTGATCGCCAATTCCACCGCATTGATTGCCGACGCATGGCACAACCTGTCGGACGTGCTGGCCTTGCTGCTCGCCTGGGGTGCGGGCGTGCTGGCGAAGCGCGCGCCCAGTGGTCGCTATACCTACGGTCTGCGCAGCACCTCCATACTCGTTGCGCTCGGTAACGCGGGATTCCTGCTGGTGACCTGCGGCGCCATCGCCTGGGAGGCATTGCATCGCCTGGCCGAACCGCCCGTGGTGGCGGGGATGACTGTCACCGTGGTGGCCGGCATCGGCATCGTTATCAACGGTCTGTCGGCGCTGCTCTTTGCCAAGGGGAGCAAGGGTGACCTGAACATTCGTGCGGCCTATCTTCATATGGCAGCCGACGCGGCGATATCGCTTGGCGTGGTGCTCTCCGGTGTCGCCATCTTGTTCACCGGCTGGAACTGGCTTGACCCCTCGGGCACGCTCGTGATTGTGGCGATCATTGTGTGGGGCACCTGGAGCATGCTTCGCCAATCGCTGTCGCTGGTTTTGTCCGCCGTTCCCGATCACATTGATGTTGCGAAAGTCCAATCGTTCCTGCGCGGGCAGCCCGGCGTCACGGATGTGCATGACCTGCACATCTGGGGCATGAGCACCACCGAGAGCGCGCTCACCGTGCACCTGGTCATGCCGGCGGGCTACCCCGGTGATGTGTTCGTCGATGACATCATGTGCAAGCTGCGGGAAGAGTTTTCGGTCCAGCACAGCACGCTGCAGGTGGAGCAGGGAACGACCGAGCACATCTGCACCCTGCATCCCGGCGCAACCCAGAATCAGTCCTGACAAGAGGGCCATGTCCGCAGTCACGCTTTCGCCTGCCGCCGGCGCCGAGGCCTTCTCGGCGGGGCTGCCCGAGGCCGAACGGGCGCTGGTCGCCCGCGCCTACGAATACGCCCTGCCGTTGTACAAAGGCCGGTTGCTCTCCACCGGCGAGGGCGCGCTCGATCACGCGCTGGGGATGACCGGTTGCATCGCAAACCTGAATCTCGACGGCGATGCCCGCGCGGCCGGGCTGCTCTTCGCGGTGCCAAGCTACCAGGAGGATGCGGAGGAAAAGCTGACCGCCGGATTCAATGCCACGGTGGCCGAACTGGTGAAGGGCATTACCACGCTCAATGCCTTGCGCGTGGTGGTGAGGAAGCGCGAGGCCGAGGCGCTGAAATCACCGGGCAGGGCGTCGCAGCTTGAGGTGCTGCGAAAGATGTTCCTCGCCATGGTGGAGGATGTGCGGGTTGTGCTGCTGCGCCTGGCCAGCCGCACCCAGACGCTGCGTTATCTCGCCCGAACTCCGGGGGGGCAGAACGTTGAAATTGCCCGCGAGACCCTCGACCTCTATGCGCCGCTCGCCAACCGGTTGGGCGTGTGGCAGCTGAAGTGGGAACTGGAGGACCTGTCGCTTCGCTTTCTTGATCCGGATGTCTACAAGAGCATCGCGAGGCAGATCGACGAGCGGCGCGGCGCGCGGGAGGGCTTCATCGCGGAGGCCATGCGCGATTTGAAACGGGAACTTGCCGCCTCCGGCGTGCACGCGGATATTTCCGGCCGGCCCAAACACATCTACAGCATCTGGAACAAGATGCGCACCAAGAACCTGGCCTTCGACGAACTCTACGATGTGCGCGGCCTGCGGGTGCTGGTGGATGACGTGAAGGACTGCTACACGGTTCTGGGCGTCGTGCACAACCTGTGGCAGCCGATTCCGAAGGAGTTCGACGACTACATCTCGCGGCCCAAGGGCAATTACTACCGTTCGCTGCACACCGCGGTGATCGGGCCGGACGGACGGCCGCTGGAGGTGCAGATCCGCACGCATGAAATGCACAGCTATGCCGAGCTGGGCGTGGCCGCACACTGGCGATACAAGGAGGGCGCGAAGAAGGCGGCAAAAGGTGGCGCTGCGGGCGACCCCTTCGATGAGAAGATTGCAATGCTGCGCCAGATGCTCGCCTGGCGCGACGAAGTGGTGGATTCCTCGGACTGGGTGGAGCAGTTCAAGAAAGCCGCGCTCGATGACACGGTCTATGTGTTGACGCCGCAGGGGCAGGTGATCGACCTGCCGCGCGGTTCAACGCCGGTGGATTTCGCCTACTCGGTGCACACGGGCCTGGGGCACCGCTGCCGCGGCGCGAAAGCCAATGGCGCGATCGTGCCTCTCGATTACAAACTAAAAAATGGCGACCGTCTGGAGATCATCACCGCCAGTGCCCGCGCCACGGGCGCAGCCGCCGGGCCGAGTCGCGACTGGCTGAACCCTGCGCGGGGCTTTATCGCCAGTTCGCGCGCCAGGAACAAGGTGCGCCAGTGGTTCAATGCCCTGGAGATGGGCGAGACCATCGCCTCGGGCCGCGCCATGGTGGAGAAGGAACTCCAGCGCGAAGGTCGCACCAGCATCAAGCACGACGAGATTGCACAGGCGCTGGATTTCGAGCGTGCGGAGGATCTTTATGCGGCGCTGGGCCGCGAGGAGATCAGCACGCGGCAGCTGCAGACGGCGATACGCGGCGACGTGGAGCCGGAAGCCGCGCCTCCGGTGCGCGTGGCCCATGCCAAACCGGCCAAAGGGGCGCAAGGCAGCATCCTGGTCGTGGGCGTGGACCAGTTGCTGACGCAGTTGGCCCGTTGCTGCAAGCCCGCGCCGCCGGATGCCATCACCGGCTTTGTGACGCGCGGCCGCGGCATCTCCGTGCATCGCGCCGAATGCGCGAGTCTCGCGCACCTGGCCACGCGCAATCCGGAGCGCCTGCTGCCGGCTGCGTGGGCGCCGAAACTGGGCGGCGATGCCGCGTTCCAGGTGGATATTGCCGTGCGCGCCAGTGACCGGCAGGGACTGCTTCGCGACATCATGGATGTGCTGGCGCGGGAGCGAATCGGCATGGCGGGCTCGCAGAGTTATCGCCGCGATGGCGCGGCCACACATTTCCTCACCGTCAACGTGGCGTCTGTCGATGATTTGCGCCGCACGCTCGCGCTGGTGAATGCCGTCTCCGGCGTGGCGAGCGCCACGCGGCGATGACGGTCAAGCGGGTTGTTGCAACCAATTGAATTTATGGTCTTTTTTCTATTCCCGCCGCCTTGACCGCTTCTTCGTAAGCCAGCCGGTCAGACTTGATGAACTGGGCGAATTCCTCGGGGCTTGAGCGGCTGATGTCACTCGCCTCCACGCCCTGGCTCACCAGGAATTTCTGGACGAAGGCGTTGTCCGAGAGCAGTTTCACTGTTTCGGCATTGATGCGCTTCACGATGTCGCCGGGCACTTTCGCCGGCGCGAACATGCCGATCCAGGTCTTGAAGCCGAGCTTGATGCCCTGCTCGTCAAACGTGGGCACCTCCGGGAATTCCGCCATGCGCTTTGCGCTGGTGTAGGCGAGCGGCCGCAGCTTGCCGGCCTTGATGAAGGGCATGGCGCCGCCGGCGGCATAGGCCACCACATTCACGTCGCCTGCAACCGTGCCCTGCACCGCCTGGATGTTGCTCTTGTAGGGAATCATGTAAAACTGCACACCGTAGTTCTTTTTGAAAATGCCGATGAGCAGCGGGCCGTTGCTGGTGGTGCCCAGCGTTCCCCAGGTGACGGTGCCGGGCTTCGCGCGGGCGAGGTCGAGCAGTTCGCGAAGCGTCTTCGCGGGAACGCCCGAGTTCACCAGCAAAAGGCTCTCGATGGCGCCGATATAAGCCACCGGCGCGAAATCACGCGAGGGGTTGTAGGGAAGACTCACCCGGGTGAGCTCGTTCATGGTGATCACCGAGGCGCTGGTCACGCCCAGTGTGTAGCCGTCGGCGTTGGATTTTGCCAACGCCTCCGCACCGATGTAACCGTCCGCGCCATCGCGGTTTTCGACGATGAAGCTCTGGCCCATGGAGTGCGTCATATATTCCGCGAGGCCGCGTGCAGGCAAGTCCACCGGTCCGCCACCGGAGGGGTGGGGCACGATGATCTTCACGGGTTTGTTCGGATAGCTTTGCGCCAGAGCGGGCAGGGCTGCGACGGACGCCATGGTGAGGCAAAGAGCGGTGGCAATGCGGAATTGAGTGGCCATGAATATCTCCCGGAAGTTGGCGGCGCGAAACTCTAGCACAGGGGCTGCCTGCGGCTTCAGGCCGGTGGATTGCGCGCCTTGCGGAAATACAGTACGGCGAGGATCAGAGCCGCCGCCTGCAGCACGCCGCAGAAATAAAAGGGCGCGCCGATGCGCCAGTCGCCCTGCGGCAGGTGGGACACCATGGTCAGTAGCGGCGCGCCCAACACCGGCGCCGCCACCGCCATGAGGCTGTTGAGGCCGCTGATCGCGCCCAGCGCCTGCCCCTGACTGCGCGCGTCAGCGGCGCCTGAAATGATGCTCTGGATGCTGGCCGATACCGTGGACCCCAGCAGGTTGAAAAGAATGATCGCGAACATCATCCAGCCCGCGCTGGCCGCGCCGTACAGGAAATAGGCGACGGTCGACGATGCGAGGCCCAGCACCGCGAGGCGCCGCGGGCCGAAGCGTTTGAGCAACCGCCCCATCAGCAGTCCCTGCACGATCGCCGACGATACGCCCACCGCCGCAAGAGACCAGCCGTTCTCCAGCGGTCCCCAGCCGAATTTGAAGGTGGTGTAGAGCACCCACACCGTATACAAAATGAATTGCGCAAGACCGCTCGTGGCAATCACCGCCACCAAGAGGCCCGCACCCCGGGTGCTGGAGAGGCCGCGCAGCGCCGCCACCGGATTGGCCGATTGCCAGCTCATCGCTCGGCGCTTTTCCAACGGCAGGGATTCGGGCAGCACGAAAAACCCGTACATCAGGTTCACCAGGGCAAGGCTTCCGGCGACGAAGAAGGGCAGGTGCAGGTCGATGGCACCAAGCAACCCGCCCATTACCGGGCCGAGGATGAAGCCCACGCCGAACATCGCACCCAGCATGCCAAAGCGCCGCGCACGTTCTTCCGGTGGTGTGATGTCCGCCACATAGGCGCTGGCAACCGTCATGTTCGCCTGCATCGCGCCGCTCACCAGGCGCACCGCAATCAGCATCCACAGCGCGGTGGCCATGGCCGTGGCAAAGAAGCTGAGGGCGAGGCCGCAGAAACCGATCAGCAGCACCGGTCGGCGGCCGCGGCTGTCGGAGAGTGCGCCCAGCAGCGGCGAGCCGAAGAAATTGGCAATGCTGAAAGTGAAGGTCACCACGCCGTACCAGAAGGCCTGATCCACCTGCGAGCCGGTGAGCTTGCCCACGAGGGCCGGCAGCACGGGAATGATGAGGCCGATCGAGATCATGTCGATCAGGGCGGTGACCATGATGAAGGGCATGGCGGCGGTGCGGCTGCGGCGGGAGGCAAAAAGCCTGAAGGTATTGTTGATTTCGGTCATGGCCGAACCGTAGCAGAGTCGCGGCGCCTATCCGGGATTCACGCCGTTTTATTCCGTTGCTTTATTCATATTTGTCGATTGATTCCGCTTGCCTGTGCAGGCACACTGCCCGTCCGAATCGAAGGGAACCGAATCCACATGAAATGCATCCAATGGACCTGCGGCGCGACGGTTGCGGTGATGATCATATTCCCCGCATTCGCGCAGAATTATCCCGACCGCCCCGTCACCATCGTCGCCCCGGCGGCACCGGGCGGCCTCTACAGCATCTTCGCGCGCCTCATCAGCGCGCGGCTTGAGCAGCGCCTGGGCAAACCCTTCATCGTGGAGAATCGTCCCGGCGCCAGTTCCATCGTCGGTGTGATGTCGGTGATCCGCTCTCCCGCCAACGGCTACACCCTGATGATCGCCAACAGCACCGGCATGGCCACCAATGTCACGCTGCACAAGGCGCTGCCCTACGATCCGGTCACCGAACTAGCGCCCGTGTCGCTGATCGCGCGCATTCCCGACATGCTGGTGGTGAACGCGTCGCTGCCGGTATATACCGTGGCCGACCTCATCAAGATCGCAAAATCCACGAAAGGCGGCTTGAGCTTCGGCTCTGCGGGGCCTGGCACCTCACAGCACCTGAGCGGCGAACTGCTCAAGTCGCGCCTGGGCATCGAGATGACGCACATTCCCTACAAGGGCATGGCCCCCGCGGTCAACGACCTTGTCGGCGGCCACATCCAGATCCTGTTCGCCAATATTCCGGTGGCCATGCCCATGCTGCGCGCCGGGAAAATCCGTGCGCTGGGGGTGACCACGTCGCAGCGCGTCGAGGCCGCGCCCGACATCCCGCCACTCTCCGACTTTGGCGTGAAGGATTTCGACGCCACCTCCTGGTTCATGCTGGTGGCGCCGGCAAAGACACCAACCGAAATCATCAACCGCCTCTACGCCGAGCTTCGCGACCTCACCGGCGACCGAGAGGTGCGCGAGGAATACATCAAGCTCGGGTTGATGCTGGTGACCTCGCCGCCACCGGATGAACTCAAGCGCTTCGTGCAGACCGAGATCGCGCGACAGGCCGATCTGGTGAAGAGGGCGGGGCTGGCCGGCTCGGAGTAAGGTTGCGCCACTCGGCCGCGGGGGGCATACCTGTGACCCCACCATCGAAGTTATGTAACTATATGATTATAAAGGAAAAATATGCCATCATTCGCTGATATCGAAGCCATCTACGTGAAACTGATCGGCTACATGCCCGGTCGCATGAAGGATCGCGTCAAGCGTGGCCATCGCATCGATCCGGAATTCACCAACATGCTGGAGAAGCTGCGCGAGCATGCGGTGGCGCCCAAGGCACTCGACCTCAAGACCTCGCAGCTCATTGCCTTTGGCATCCTGCTCAACAACCTCTCTCATGCGGCCGTCAACCACGGTTGCGCGGCCCTGCGCGCTGGCGCGACCGAGGAAGACCTTCATGCCGTGGCCGAGATGGCCTTTCTCTTTCGCGGGCTCCCCGCGATCAATTTCGCCGAAGAGGCGATTGCCGGCGCGCTTGAGGCGTACGCCAAACAGAAAATCACGTTGCCTTGAACTGGCGCAAGTCGGACTCTTTGCGGATTCGTTTCACGTACAGGGTCTGAATCGCTGTCCCATCGCCTTACTGTTATACTGATTTGGTAAGGAATCTGGGAGCGATCATGCTGGTCAAAGTCACCGCAAAACGTCAGGTTACCTTTCCGGCAAAGGTGCTTGAGGCGCTGGGCGTGAAGCCCGGAGACAGTCTGAAAATAGAAGAACACGCCGAAGGATTTGTGCTGCGTTCACGTGTGGTGAATACGGCAATGCTGGCCCCATTACGGGGCAAGCTTCGCCGCGGCAAGGGCAAATTCAATATTGAAACCTTTCGCGCAGAACGTCATGCCCGGTCGCTTCGGGATTGATACATCAGTGCTCGTCCGGTTGGTAACGGGCGACCCCGAGGCGGGATTCGTCCATTGCGTTCGCAACCTGTCGAAGCTGGTTGATGGGGAGGGTGCTGAAATTCTCGCCTCCAATCAGGTGATTGGGGAGGCGTACATCGCCCTTCAGCACCACTATGGCGTGACGAAATCCGAGGCGAGATCGGCGCTCGGAAAGGTTCTTCGGAGCGGCCTTGTTTCTCCCATGAATGGTCCGGCCATTCTTGCTCTGCTTGAAGCCCGAACCGGCAGCGGATTGCTTGACCGGTTAATAGCCGATGATTACGCGCGGCATGAAGTTGTCACGCTGACTCTTGACCGAAAAATGGCCGCATTGCCCCGATGCCGCCTGCTTTAGAAAATCAAAAGGGAAGCATGGATGTGAGCCGACTCGTTGACACCACCGGCCTTCAGGCTGCCATCGAAGACTTCGCCCGCCCGCGCGGCTGGGAGCAGTTCCATTCGCCCAAGAACCTTGCGATGGCGCTCACCGGTGAAGTCGGCGAACTGGTGGAGATATTCCAGTGGTTGACCGAATCCCAGTCGCGCGAGGCCATGCAGGATCCGGCGCAGGCGGTGCACATTCAGGAAGAGCTTGCCGATGTGATGATCTATCTCACGCGCCTCGCCGCGGTGCTGGGTGTTGACATGGATGCCGCGGTGAAGGACAAGCTCGCGAAGAACGCGAAAAAATATCCCGCGCCGTAACCTAAAAAGAAAAACAACCATGAAATTGTCCGTACTCGATCAATCCACCGCCTCCAAGGGCAAGACGCAGGATGTGGCCATCCGCGAAACGCTGGCGCTGGCAAAACATTGCGACACGCTGGGCTATCACCGCTACTGGGTGTCCGAGCACCACAACTCCGGCAACATTGTCGGCACCGCGCCCGAGGTGTTGATGGCCGCGATTGCCGCGACCACGCCGCGCATCCGAGTGGGCAGCGCGGGTGTGATGCTGCCGCATTACTCAGCGCTGAAAGTGGCCGAGCAGTTTCGCGTGCTGGAGGCGATTGCGCCCGGGCGCATTGACCTTGGCATCGGCCGCGCGCCGGGTTCGGACGGACTCACCTCGCATGCGTTGAATCCCCATCCGGAAAACGTGGAAGACCAGTTCCCGCGCCAGGTGCAGGAACTGCAGTACTGGGTGTCGGGCACGCCGCTGCCCGAGGGGCATCCCTACCAGAAGATCTTCGCGCAGCCCACCGGCCCGGGCACGCCCGACATCTGGATGCTGGGCAGCTCCAATTACGGCGCGCAGCTCGCGGCTTATTTCGGAATGCCCTATGCCTTTGCTTATTTTTTCTCGGGCGGCGCGGGGGTGGAGCAGGCACTCGAGCTGTACCGCAAGAATTACAAGCCGAGCGAGCGTTACCCGAAGCCCAACGCCACCATCTGCGTCTGGGCACTGGCTGCAGATACCGAGGAAGAGGCGTGGCGTCAGTTCAAATCGCGGGAAAGATCCACGATCAACCGCGAGTTCGGCATCCGACTGCCGCTGATCTCCCCGGAAGAAGCTGCCACGCAAACCTATTCAGCGGCGGAAGAGGCCATCGCCGGGAAGCTGCGCCGCAAATCCATCGTCGGCACGGTGCAGCACGTGGAGGAAAAGCTGCGCGAACTCGCCGCCCGGCTGGAGCTTGACGAACTGGTGATCGTGACCTGGACGTTCGATCCGGAGCCGCGGCACCGCTCGTACGAATTGATTGCAAAGGCGTTTGGACTGAACAAGGCGACTGAAAAGGCCGCCGCCTGATATTTACTGGCTGTCCGCGCTGAACCCAGAAGCCTTCACCACCGGCCCCCAGCGCTCGTAATCGGCCTTCAGCAGGGCGGTTAGCTCGGCGGGACTTGCTTCGCGTGTCTCCAGATCCAGTGCGCGCAGTTTTTCCTGTGTCGCCGCGGTGCGTTCGGCTTGAAGCACGATGCTGTTGTACCGGCCGATGATTTCAGGCGGCGTGCGAGCCGGGGCGAACAGGCCGAACCAGCCGCTCACCTCCACCGTGGGGTAACCCAGTTCCTTGAAGGTCGGTACGTTGGGCGCGGCATTGGAACGTCGTGATCCCGAGTGAGCAAGGATGCGAAGCTTTCCGCCATTGGCCAATGGCAGGAGCGTTCCCAGAGGCAGTATCACCGCAGGAACCTGTCC
The DNA here is from genome assembly GCA_903899705.1 of uncultured beta proteobacterium. Classification (GTDB taxonomy): domain Bacteria; phylum Pseudomonadota; class Gammaproteobacteria; order Burkholderiales; family SG8-39; genus 2-02-FULL-62-17. The sequence goes on along the minus strand of CAIUKQ010000366.1, from coordinate 1,734 downwards.
GCCAATCACGTCGGTGAGCGCGGGCGCGACGCCGCGATAGGCCACGTGGGTCATGCCCACGCCGGTGGCCTGTCCGATGATGAGTCCGATGAAATGCAGCGTGGTGCCCGCGCCGGCGGTGCCGTAGTTGGCATTCGCGGGTGCGGCCTTCGCGCGGTTGATGTATTCCTTCAGGTCGATGGCGGGGCTCGCGGCGCCCACCGCCAGCGCAATCGGATAGCCGCCCAGGTGCGCCACAGGGATGAAATCGGCCAGCGTGTCGTAAGCGGGCTTGCTTACCGTGTGCTGGTAGAGCGAAATCATCGAGTCGGGCGCCACCATCAGCGTGTTGCCATCCGGCGCCGAGGCCTTCAGCGCCTGAGCCGAAATCACACCGGCCGCGCCGGTGCGCGTCTCCACCACTACAGGCCGTCCCAGTGCTTCGCTCAACCGCTCGGCGAAAATTCGCGCCAGCGAATCCACGCCGCCGCCGGGCGGAAAGCCGGAGATGATGCGGGTCTGGGCGAGCGCGGGTGCCACGCAAAGTGGCATCAACGCGAGCAGTGGCAGTAAAAAGAAGCGAAATGGTTTCATGGAAATCTGATCCTCCAGGTGCACGAACGGTAACGCTCAGGTGCCGACTTTCTGCAATTCCCCAGGTTTTGCAGAAGTGACGGCGAGAAGAATGGCGGACGCAAGTGGGCGTAAATGAACCATTCTGTTGGAAGCCGCGCGGACAATAATGACGGCGAAGGGCAATATCGGAATATTCTGCTGAAACTCGATATTTCGATCCAGCGTAACAAATACATCGCAACTTTCCCCGGCGAGTCGCATCAGTTCTCCATTAAGAACCCCGCTCCAGCCAAGGCCGACAACCGTGCTGATTTCGTGACCGTGCAACTCCCGGGCGAAGTCCACCGGAATGTTTTCGTCAAGAAGTATGCGCATCCGCCACGAGGGAGTCGCAAGCGAGTTTCAGGGCGGCAATTGCCTGCTCGCGTTTTACTGATGGAAACTGGTGTAAAAATTCGTCCAATGTCTCCCCGCCCTCGATATAGTCGAACAGGGACCTGACGGGAACGCGAGTGTCAACGAAAACGGGCGTTCCACCCAGAATCTCAGGATGACTGTGTGTGACATTGTTTGAATTGATCATATCTTTTACCGAGCCTTGCAAGAGTATAAGCCATGGACCGCACCGAACGCTTCTACAAGATCGAACACCTGTTGACCGAGCGCCGCGTGGTGCCGATCAAGATTTTTCTGGCCGAGCTTGAAATTTCGCTGGCCACTTTCAAGCGCGATATCGAATACTTGCGCAGCCGCCTGCACGCGCCCATCGTGTGGGACCGCGAAGCCGGCGGCTACCGCTTCGAGGCTCCCGCGCCGGGCGAGGCGCGGCATGAGCTGCCGGGTCTGTGGTTCAACGCTTCCGAGATTTATGCGTTGCTTACGATGCAGCACCTGCTCGCCGGCCTTGAGCCGGGGCTGCTCTCGCCGCACGTGGCGCCACTGGCCGCGCGGCTGCGCGGGCTGCTCGCGGGCGACGACCATTCTCCGGATGAAATCGAGCGTCGCATCCGCGTGCTGCACATGGCCGCGCGTCCGGTGGCGCTGCAGTTCTTCCAGCTCGCCGCCACCGCCACGCTCAAGCGCCGGCGCCTGCAAGTGACTTACTTCGCCCGCACGAGCAACCAGACCACCGAGCGCGAACTCTCGCCGCAGCGCCTCGCGTTCTATCGCGGCAACTGG
>CAIUKQ010000365.1 GCA_903899705.1 uncultured beta proteobacterium | reverse complement strand
TTGATTCTCGTGCGTGGTGATGTTCTCGCCTGCCTCGTCGCGTTTGGCTTCAATGACACCAACCGGCTCGCGATCAACGAACAGCACGTAGTCGGCGGGACCGGTGTCGGTGGGGTACTCGCGCACGGCGATGCCGGGGCCAGCGCCGAGGTTGAGTTTCTTGAAGTCCTGCACAAGCCAGCCGGCCTGCACCAATCGCTGGTCGATGACCTCGCGTGCTTTGGCCTCAGGAGTCACAAGTGACGCTCAGCAGATGGCAACCCAAGAACAAGGAATATTTCCTTTGTAAATCAAATATATAGTGCAGTTGATTCAATCAGCTGATTTGCCGAAATCAGTGGTGCAGGGCTGCTTGAACGTCTCTGCTAAAACAACATCTGCCCCTGCTTATCCCAACTCTCCGTAGGTATCCTCTTGAACCCGCTCTTCGCATACTGCGACCAGCGTCCGATGACGTAGCAAAGGATGAGGTTGGCGCGGGCGTTGGGCTCCGGCTCTTCGTGGCCTTGGGTGACGGCAATGCGCAGGCATTGTTTGAAGCTGGATTCGAGCCGGTCGTGCAGCTGGTTGATGCGGGCTTGCAGGCGCGGGTCCTCGATGACGATGGCGTCACCCGTGAGCACGCGCGTCATGCCCGGATTTTTTTCGGCGAAGCTGAGCAGCATGCCGACCAGGGCGTGCAGTTGCTTGATGCCGTTTTCCTCTTCGGCGGCGATTTTGTTGGCCACACCGAAGATGGAGTTTTCGATGAATTCGATCAAGCCTTCGAACATCTGCGCCTTGCTGGCGAAATGGCGGTAGAGAGCGGCCTCCGAAACTTCGAGCTTTCCGGCCAGCAATGCGGTGGTTATGCGCTCGCCCTTGGGTTGCTCGAGCATCTCCGCGAGGGTTTGCAGGATCTGGATTTTTCGTTCGCCGCGCTTGGGTCTCGGGTGCTTTTCAGGCATCGTTCTTCTCTCGGAGGTGCATCAATATGTGCGGGAGTGTAGACCGTTTTGTGAGTGCTCGCTAGCGCAAAAGCCTTTGTCTTTCAATGGTCTCCGGAAGAGTCGCAATGCTCGCTATCCGGACATCCACATAGCTCGGTCGGCGTAATTCCCGACTGACCCAGACGGTGCCCATGCCCAGCATGCGAGCCGTCCGGAGGTTGGGGAGCGTGTCTTCGACCAAGATGGTTCCTGACGCGCGTAACCCCTCGGATTTGAGCAGGCGCCGGAACCCCCGAGGCTCGGGCTTGGGGCTGAACTTCACCCGTTCGATGGAATAGACGGCATCGATTTCGCCGGCAATTCCCAGCGCCCCCAACACCTGTTCGGCGTAATGCCTCGGCGAATTGGTGAAAACGATCTTGCGCCCGGGCAGGCGCCGCAGCATATTGCGAAGACCCGATTCCGCAACGAGCATGGCGCGCATGTCGGGAAACTGATGCGTATGCCAGAGAAAATCATGCGGGTCGATCGCATGGTGCCGCTGCAGACCCTTGAGCGTTGCCCCGTAGCGATGCCAATAGTGCTCGCGCAGGTCATGCGCCTCCGTGTGCGACATCGAGAGCCGGTGGGCAATGAAAGCCGTCATGGCGCGGTTGATATGCGGGAACACATGCACGCGGGCATCGTGCAGGGTGTTGTCCAGGTCGAAGATCCAGGCGGCCCTCATGTGAGCCAACGCTGCACAATGATTTTTCGCGAATTTCGCTACTTGCCGCGGATCAGCGTACCCACACCGTCATCGGTCAGAATCTCGAGCAGCACCGCGTGCTCCACGCGTCCATCGATGATGTGCACGCTCTTGACGCCACCCCGCGCCGCATCCAGCGCCGATTCGATCTTGGGCAGCATGCCGCCGGAAATCGTGCCTTCGGCGGCCAGCTCATCGATCTTCTTGGGGGTGAGGCCGGTGAGCAGGTTGCCGTTTTTGTCGAGCACACCGGGCGTGTTCGTCAACACCACGAGCTTTTCGGCCCGGAGGATTTCGGCGAGCTTGCCCGCAACGAGATCCGCATTGATGTTGTAGGACTGGCCGTCCTCGCCCACGCCGATCGGCGCGACCACGGGAATGAAACCGCCGCTCTGGAGCGTGCCGATGATTCCGGGATCAATCGCCGAAATCTCGCCGACCTGCCCGATGTCGCGCGCCTCGTTGCCCTTGCCGTCGGCGGGAATGATCATTTTCCGTGCGCGGATGAATGCGCCGTCCTGCCCGGTCAGGCCCACCGCGCGGCCGCCCGCCTGATTGATGAGCGTTACGACCTCTTTGTTGACCTGTCCGCCCAGAACCATTTCAACAACGTCCATCGTCTCTTCGTCGGTCACGCGCATGCCCTGGACGAACTCGCCTTTCTTGCCTAGGCGCGTGAGCAGGCTTTCGATCTGCGGGCCCCCGCCATGCACCACCACCGGGTTCATCCCCACCAGTTTCAACAATACGATGTCGTGCGCAAAACTCGCTTTCAGCTTCTCGTCGGTCATGGCGTTACCGCCGTATTTCACGACGATGGTTTTGCCATGGAAGCGGCGGATATACGGCAGGGCCTCGGCAAGAACCTTGGCCTTTTGCGAGGGAATGATGGTGGCGTCAGTCATATTGTCTTCCGAGTGAAGACAGGATTGTACCTGCGACAGCCATGCCGATTCGCAGTGACCACTGGATCGCGGCACAAAACGTGCGCGGGCGGGAGTCCGGATGCGCCAAATAAAGCGGGAGCCAGACTCGCGCCCGGCCCCCGCACTGACCGCCTTTACAGTTACTGAATCGTGATCTGGCGAGTGGATTCAACAGCCTTTTTGGGTAGTGTCAGCACCAGCACGCCATCGGCAAATTTGGCCTCTGCCCGCGCCGAATCAAGATCCTGACCCAAGCTGAAGCTGCGGGCAACCTTGCCGTACTGGCGTTCGGTATGAACCAGACGTTCGCCGTCTTTCGCATCACCGCTTTTCACTTCCCGTTCTGACCGGACTTCGGCCGAGATGGAAACCTTGTCGCCATCCACCTTGATCTGGATGTCTTCCTTCTTCACTCCCGGCAATTCGGCCTGAACCGTATAGGCATTGGCGCCTTCGGTCACATCGAGAAGCATGCCGCGCACGGCCTCCGGCCTGCTGTAACCCACCGGCTTCACGAAGAAGCCACGAAACAATTCGTCGAGGATATCGCTCGAGGGCTCGCGTCTGATGATTCCAACCATGGTCTACCTCCAATGTTATTGAGTCGGGGCAACGCCCCCATGCATTCATAGATTGGGCGCGATGACCGGATTTCAAGTGCGCTTGCATGTCTTGCGGCGACCCTATAGATTTCGCCGCAGTGGGATCCCGGTTAGCGGGGACACACCCCGCAATAAAAGGCACAGGCATTGTCACAAGCCATTGAAATCGAGCGGCATCGCCCTTATCTGTTGAAGTTCGCGATGCTTCAGCTGCGCGACGCATCGGCCGCCGAGGATGCCGTGCAGGAGACCCTGCTTGCCGCCATCCAGGGCGTGCAGGGCTTTGCGGGCCAGTCGGCGCTGCGGACCTGGCTGGTCGGGATACTCAAGCACAAGATCATCGACCATTTGCGCCGGCAGAGCCGCGAGGCTCCGCTGCAATCCAGTGACGACGAATTTTCCCTGGAAGACCTGGATGCCCTGTTCCAATCGGATGGCCACTATTCGGGATCTCCGCAGGTCTGGATCTCGCCGGACGCGGTGCTGACCCAGAAAAAATTCTTCGAGGCGCTCGAGGTCTGCTTGGGAGCCCTGCCCGACAAATCCGCAAAGGCGTTCATGATGCGCGAAGTCATGGGCATGGAAACCACGGAAATTTGTAAGGCGCTGGGGATTACTTCGACCAACTGCTGGGTGCTGCTATATCGCGCGAGGATGGCGTTGCGTGCGTGCCTGGAAGCCGGGTGGTTCGACGCAGCCAAGGTGTCCTGATGCAAAAGCCGCCCTCGTCGCGAATATCGCGCGTATTGCCCATGGAGCCAGCGAATCAATGAGCCTGTTAATGCTCACCTGCAAGGAGGCCAGCCGCCTGCAATCGCAGGCGCTGGACCGGAACCTTCGGCTGGGCGAGAGGCTGACCCTGCGTGTTCACATGGGCCTCTGCGATGCCTGCACGAAGGTCAGCCGGCAGATGGACTTTTTGCGCCGGGCGCTGCGCGCCTATCCCGGACCTGACGATGACGGGAAAGGCTGAGCTGGCGATGGACAAATGCCTGAGCTGCGGCGCACCGTTTGAATGCGGAGCTTCAACCGGTGAATGCTGGTGCCAGAGTTTTGAAACCCTGGTGACGATCGATGCATCACAACCCGCCTGCTACTGCCCGGGCTGCCTGCGCCGGCTGCTCGCCCAACAGGCCGAGTCAACGGCATCTGCAACCAAGCCTCAGAGCACGTAACGCGCGAGATCCTCGCTCCCGGCCAGTTCCTTGAGCCGGGAATCGACGTAGGCGGCATCGATGACAAGGCGCTCAGTACCGCTGCGGCCGGCCTCGAACGACACCTCCTCGAGAAGACGCTCCATCACCGTATAAAGGCGGCGTGCGCCGATGTTCTCGGTCTTTTCATTCACCGACCAGGCGATCTCCGCCATGCGACGCACGCCTTCCGCGGTGAAATCCAGGTCGACATTGTCAGTGGCGAGCAATGCCTGGTACTGCCGCGTAAGGCAGGCATCCGTCGCCGTCAGGATGCATTCGAAATCCTCCACAGTGAGGGAATTCAACTCCACCCGGATTGGAAAGCGGCCCTGGAGTTCCGGAATAAGGTCCGATGGCTTTGCCAGGTGAAACGCCCCGCTCGCCACAAACAGGATGTGATCGGTACGGATCGGCCCGTACTTGGTGGTAACCGTGGTGCCCTCAACCAGCGGCAGCAGATCGCGCTGCACGCCCTGGCGTGACACTTCGGCGCCACCTGTTTCACCGCGAGAGGTGATCTTGTCGATCTCGTCCAGAAAAACGATGCCGTTCTGCTCAACGTTGGCAACCGCCTGGGCCCTCATATCATCGTCATTGACCAGACGCGCGGCCTCTTCATCGACCAGAACTCTGTAGGCTTCCTTGATGCGCATCTTTTTGGTTTTGCGGCGTCCCCCGGAAATGTTCTGGAACATGCCCTGAATCTGCTGGGTCAGATCCTCCATACCCGGCGGCGCAAGAATTTCCATCTGCGCCGAAGGCGCGGCAACTTCGATCTCGATTTCCCGGTCGTCCAGTTCGCCCTCTCGCAGCTTCTTCCGGAATTTCTGCCGAGTCACCGACTCTTCGGTGCGTGGCTCCGGATGCTCGAACCCGGTGTCTCGCGCCGGCGGCAGCAGCACATCCAGCACCCGGTCCTCCGCGGCATCTTCGGCCTGCAAGCGCACCTTCTGCTTGGCTGACTCGCGCGTCTGCTTGATGCTCTGCTCCATCAGATCGCGAATGATGGTTTCAACATCGCGCCCGACATATCCGACTTCGGTGAACTTGGTGGCTTCCACCTTGATGAACGGCGCGTCGGCAAGGCGCGCCAGTCGGCGCGCAATTTCCGTCTTGCCCACGCCCGTGGTCCGATCATCAGGATATTTTTCGGCGTGATCTCCTGCCGCAGTGGGTCGGCCACCTGTTGGCGGCGCCACCGGTTTCGCAGCGCGATCGCCACCGCGCGCTTGGCGCTGGATTGCCCCACAATGTGCTTGTCCAGTTCATGGACAATTTCGTGCGGGGTCATTGCGGAAAAGCCACTCATTTCAATATCGCAGGGGCGTCGCGCCCGCTATCCCAGGGTTTCAATGACGATGCTTCGGTTGGTATAGATGCAAAGGTCGGCGGCGATTTCCAGCGATTTGCGCACCACCTCTTCCGCCGTGAGGTCGGAATTTTCAAGCAGGGCACGCGCCGCAGATTGTGCATACGGACCGCCCGAACCGATGGCGATGAGCCCGAACTCCGGCTCAAGCACGTCCCCTGTGCCGGTGATGATGAGCGACGACTCCTTGTCGGCCACGGCCAGCATCGCCTCCAGCCGGCGCAGAACACGGTCGCTGCGCCAGTCCTTGGCAAGCTCGACGGCGGAGCGAAGCAGGTTTCCCTGATGCTTCTCGAGCTTCGCCTCGAAGCGCTCGAACAGGGTAAAAGCATCCGCGGTGCCGCCCGCGAATCCCGCCAATATTTTGTCATGGTAGATGCGCCGGACCTTGCGCGCAGTGGCCTTGATCACGATGTTGCCCAGCGTGACCTGGCCGTCGCCGCCCAGCGCAACCTTGCCGTCCCTGCGGGCGCACAGAATGGTGGTGCCGTGGAACTGTTCCATGGGGCTCGATCAAATGCAGGAATGGCCCGCTCGTAACGCGGGCAGCGTTCTAGTCGCCGTAGAGTTTCTGCTTGAGTTCGCGGCGTGACTGCGCTTCCACGGTCAGCGTCGCGGTCGGCCGGGCCAGCAGACGCGGAATGCCGATGGGCTCGCCGGTTTCCTCGCACCATCCGTAGCTGCCGTCATCGATTCGGCGCAGCGATTGCTCAATCTTCTTGAGCAGCTTGCGCTCCCGATCCCGGGCACGCAGCTCCAACGCATATTCCTCTTCGATCGTCGCCTGATCCGTGGGATCAGGCTCCACTTCATGTTCACGCAGATGCTCGGAGGTCACCCCGGCATTCTCAATGAGCTCGTTCTGTGTCTTGACCAGCAGTTCGCGGAAAAACGCCAGCTGTTCGGCGCTCATGTATTCACCGACGGGCGCCTTACGCAATGCCGTTTCAGTCAGCCCGTTGGAGGCCACTATTTCCGGCGTGAGGCGCGGCGGCACTTTCTCGGCTTTCGCCGGGGATTTGGATGCGGCGCGTGCCGTCGTGGTCTTCACTGCCGATTTTACTGCGCTGTCTCGAGACATTGCTCCAGCCCCTTTACGAACAAATCTTCCGGAAGATTGCGTCCGATAAATACCATGACACTTTCCCGTTTTTCTTTGGCACCCCATGGTTTTCCCATGTCGCCCCCCATCAGCTGGTGCACTCCCTGGAACACCACCCGGTGTGCATTGTCTTTAAGGTATAGCACACCTTTGTAACGTAGCATATCGGGCCCATAGACCTGTGTCAGCCCCGACAGGAATTCCTCCAGCTTCACGCCATCGAAGGGCCGGTCGGACCGGAACACAAAGGATCGCACATGCTCCGAATGGTCGTGCGGTGCATCTTCGAGGAACGCAGGATCTATCTCCAGCGTTGCATTCAGATTAAACCCGCGAATATCGAGGATCTCCCCGACCGGTGTATTGCCGAAATGAACTTTCCGGATCGGCGCGCGCGGGTTCAGGCGAACCAGGCGCTTGCGCAGCGCTTCCTGCTCCTCTTCGGTGACGAGGTCCGTCTTGCTCATCAATATACGGTCGGCAAAGCCCACCTGCTCCTGCGCCTCGTTGAAATCATCCAGCTGCTTTTGCGCATGCTTGGCATCGACCAGGGTCAGAACGCTGTCAAGCAGGTAATAGTTGCCGATGGATTCGTCCAGAAAGAAGGTCTGGGCCACCGGGCCGGGATTCGCCATGCCGGTGGTCTCAATCACCACCCGGTCGAATTTCAGCTTGCCGGATTCGCGCTTTTCGCGCAGGTCGGAGAGTATCCGGATCAGGTCGCCACGAACGGTGCAGCAGATGCACCCATTGTTCATTTCCACGATCTGCTCTTCGCCGCTGTCGAGAAGGATGTCGTTATCCACCCCGGCTTCACCGAATTCATTTTCGATCACCGCAATGCGATGCCCGTGATCCTCCTTGAGGATGCGATTCAATAACGTGGTCTTGCCGCTGCCTAGGAAGCCCGTCAGTATCGTGACCGGCACCATGTTTTCCTGTTCCATTCCCATCTCCCCGGAACGCCTGCGTTCCGACATGCCTGCTAATGCGTCAGTAAAACCTCGCCGTTGCGAGGGGCGACAGTGTAATCATCTGACACGTACGATGCAATCAGCGGGGTATGACCCTGCGCTTAAAGGGTTATTTGTTAAATAACTCAATAAAATCATAATGTTACAAAACTAAGCCCGAACGCCGTTCGCATGTCTGTGGCATCACGCTAGTGATCTTCGCGGCGCAATAGCAGGCCTTTCAGGTATTCACCCTCCGGAAACTCCAGAAGACTCGGATGGTCGGGGGCGGCGTGGAACCAGTCCACCAGGGTGGCTGAAAGCCCTGCATCCGCCGCCGCTCCCGCGACAATCTTGTGGAACAAATCCTCCGACACGCCGCTTGAACAGGAGAAGGTCGCCAGCATGCCGCCGGGCCTCAGGAGTCGCATGGCGCCCATGTTGATGTCCTTGTAGCCTCGTGCCGCCGCCGGCGCGTGCTTGGAGGTGGGCGCAAACTTTGGAGGATCCAGAACGATGAGGTCGAAATCACGACCACGATCCCTGAGATCGCGCAGGGCCTGAAACACATCGGCTTGCCGCCACTCCAGCCTCGCATCGTCCATGCCGTTGCGGGAGGCGTTGCGCCCCGCGATTTCCAGGGCAGCGGCAGAACTGTCGATGGACAGGACGCTCTTTGCGCCGCCGGCGATACAGGCGAGCGAAAACCCCCCGGTGAAAGAAAAACAATTGAGAACATCTCGTCCAGACGCATGACCTTTCAGTCTGGCGCGGCTATCGCGCTGGTCCAGATAGAAGCCGGTCTTCTGGCCCGCGACCACGTCCACCTGATAGTAAATTCCATGCTCGCAAATCTCGACCATGCCCTCCGGAGCACTCCCCAGCAGCACGCCCACCCGCTCAGGCAAACCCTCAAGGCCGCGGCTGTCCGCATCCGAACGCTCGAAAATGTTTTTGCATCCGGTTGCTTCTGCAATGATCGCGACAATGGCGTCGCGACGAACGTCCGCCCCCACGCTGGAGAGCTGCAGGACCAGGGTGTCTGCATAGCGATCGACAATGACCCCGGGCAGCCCGTCCGATTCCGCATGCACCAGCCGCATCGCATTGGTGACTGCCGGCGACACCGTCTGCGATCGGCGTTCGATCGCACGAACGAGCCGGGCCTGCAACCAGGCATCGTCGGGAAATGCGCTTTCGCTGAAGCTCCATACCCGGGCGCGAATCTGGGAATCCGGGTTGTAGGCCGCCCATGCGAGGAAGCGTCCATCCGCGGCGCAAACCTTCACTGTATCGCCAGCAACAGCCCCGTCGGCAACCGATGCCACCGCTCCTGAAAACACCCAGGGATGGCGTCTCAGCAACGAATGTTC